>CAIQJL010000209.1 GCA_903872185.1 uncultured Bacteroidota bacterium
TCTTTCAAAGCATTGATAAAGCGCTGTACATCCATAATAAGTAATTTATTATATTATAAAAAAATATAGATTATTTATGATCATTTCCTTTAAATGGCCTCATAACAACATCCTTTGAATGGTTAATACCATCACGACTCAAGACTTTTAAAAGAGTCATCAAAAAAATTTTTATATCTAACAAAAAACTGATATGATCAACATACCAAACATCAAGATCAAACTTCTCATGCCAAGAGAGAGCATTTCTTCCATTGACCTGAGTCCAACCTGTCATGCCAGGCCGTACGTTATGTCTTTTTAACTGAGATTCGCTATATAGAGGAATATATTTTATCAACAGTGGTCGTGGTCCAATCAAACTCATATCCCCTTTCAGAACATTGAGCAATTGTGGAAGTTCATCAATCGAGAATGCACGCATAAAACGACCGAGCTTTGTAATCCTATGAATATCTGAATACAACATATCATTACTGGAAATTTTATTATTCATTGTTCTGAATTTTATAATCTTGAATATTTTATTATCCATTCCAGGACGTTCTTGAATATAAAATATTGAACCATGATTAACAAATAAACATAATATTGCAAATATACAAAAAAAAGGGGATATAATTATTAACCCTATAAATGATAATATTATATCAAATAGTCGTTTAAAATATTTCTTATACATTATTTAAAAATCTCAAAGCATTATATGGAGTAAATTGTAATGATGCGTTGAAAGCATTATTTTTCAGTAACGTATGATATTGTGGATTATTTTTTAATTTCAATATATATGCATACATTTTATCGATATCAAATGGAGAAAAGCACTGTCCGACATTATAAAAAGAAACTAACCGTGCGAGTTCAGAGTCCTTTTTTGAAACGCATAATAAAGGAGAACCAACTGAAAGGAAATTATAAGTTTTACTCGGCACACTGAGAAGCGAAGCGCTATGAGATAGCGTTATGATAGCAAGATCCGCAGAAGAAAATGAATATGGTAAAATATGGGTAGGCTGTAATGGCAAGATCCTGCAATTTGATAATCTTTTAGAAACAATACTGTTTTTTATTAATATACTTTTTTCACCTGATCCTATAATTAAAAAGAATATATCTTTATCAGTTATTTTTTTTGCTAATTCTATAATAAATTCAACATCATGTGAATAACCAAGATTTCCAGAATACAAAACAACAAATCTATGATTAAGCCCCTGTTCTTTCAAAAAATAATTTTTTTCTTTTGGTACTTTAATAAAAAAATTATTATCAGTCCATATCGGTATAACTTTAACTTTAGACAAATCGCAATATTGTTGAAGTAAATTTCGCATACCTTCACTTATAGTTACAATTGATGTGGCTTTGTTAAAAATATTCTTGTTAGCTCCTTTCCATAATTTTATTAACAGAGAGGATTTATTTTTTGAATATAATTGAGTTATTGCGTCAGGATAAACATCATAAATGAGCAGAGAAAAAGGGTTTTTACAAAAAAAAGGTATAAATAAAGATAATGGCGGATTTGATACAATAAATAAAAAAGAATTATTATATTTGGTCTTAATAATCCATATAATTTGAATAAACGCAATAAACCAAGTTAATATTCTTTTATTTTTTGAACTTCTATCATACTCAATTATATGATGATGTTTAACTTCGTCCGGGAGTTTATGATTTCGGGCGTTTACAACGCCTGCCAATAAAACACGCTCATCATAGACACCTTCATAAGCTTTTATAATATCAATCATCAAATAACCAGAACTCTGGTTAATAAAAATAATTGTTGTTGTTTTTTGACCCATTAAATAAAAGATTATTAGGTATTAAATTTCAGTTTTGAAACATATTCACAAATTTTTATATACTCACTACCTGTTTTTTCTTGAGAATATTTTGTATAATTTAATAGACCTAAATTGATTAAATTTTTTCTATATAATGTATCTTCTAATTTTACTAAAGATAAATATATAGAATCTGCAGTTATATTGTCAACATAAAGACAACCAAGACCACCAACTTCTGGTATAGATGAATTATAAGATGTTATGACTGGACAACCTGCGGCTTGAGCCTCAATAATGGGAATACCAAATCCTTCATATTCAGATGGATAGATTAATGCATAAGCGTTATTATACAATAAGTTTAATTCTTCACCCCTAATACCATTATAATGAATATATCTACTATCACCAATATTGGAATTTAAAATATTTATTTCCTCAATAGATAAGTCACCGCCGCCTACAATAATAAGACTTATTTTCGAATATAAATGTAAAGCCTTAACAACTATTTTAAAGTTTTTATAACCATTGCGTCTTCCGACAAATAAAACATAATTTTTTTTTTGGAAATTTATTTTTAAACGGTGTTGTTTTATTTATTACTGTATACACACTTGAAACGCAATTATAAACAACAAACACTTTGTCTTGATTAACACGCGGGTATATTTTGATCAAATCTTTTTTAGTATTTTCAGATACACAAATAATTGCATCAGAATAAATAATAGCTCTTTTCTTTATGTATGTTTTGAATAATTTAATAAATATTCGTTTTTCATAAAGCTCATTAATAAAATCATGAACAACAATAACATTAGCAATTTTTTTCGATATTTGTAAATTATAATCACTTGAAAGACATACATAATTTTGTCGGGTATATATCTTAAAAATATTTGATATTAACGAACCAATATTATGATACTTATTTTTTTTTATAACTAAATAATTTATGTCTAATTGCTGGCGATAAACATTTTTTTCAGCA
>CAIQJL010000210.1 GCA_903872185.1 uncultured Bacteroidota bacterium
AGGAAATGCAACAGTATATAATGATCTTAAACGATCTTTAATTTCGTTTAATGGTAACGAGAATTTAAGCTTCTCAGATGTTACTGTTTCGTTCCTGAACAAGTATGAGCAAAATTTTAGAGAAAGAAAGGTAAGAGAGAATAGCATTTCATATTTTATGAGAACTTTAAGATCTGTTTTTAATAAGGCGATAACAGAAGGAGAGGTTGAAAAGGAAGTTTATCCATTCCGTGATTATAAAGTATCAAAACTTAAAGTGGAAACAGTTAAAAGAGCAGTTTCAAGAGAAGATATCCGTAGTGTTGAAAAACTTAAGATTGATCCAGAATCACGTTTGTTTGATTCAAGGAGTTATTTTTTATTTAGTTTTTACAATAGTGGTATTAATTTCACCGATATAGCATTATTAACCTGGAAAGATATAGTTAACGGTCGTCTGAATTATAGACGTGCTAAGACTGGTAAATTGTATAATCTGGGGATTCTAAAACCGGCTCAGGATATATTGGATTATTATCAAACTATTAGTTTAGGGGATCATGATTATATCTTTCC
The DNA here is from genome assembly GCA_903872185.1 of uncultured Bacteroidota bacterium. GTDB lineage: Bacteria > Bacteroidota > Bacteroidia > Bacteroidales > GWA2-32-17 > GWA2-32-17. Next base: position 556 of record CAIQJL010000210.1, read on the forward strand.
AATATTATTTAAAAAAGTACATAAAACTGAACAAAGTATAAAAAATCGTATTCATAAAGTATTAGGTCAAACAAATAAAGATTTGAAAGAGATTTCAAAACTAGCTAAAATTCAAACTGAACTTACTACTTATGTTGCTCGGCATTCATATGCTACAATATTAAAAAGGAGTGGAATTTCAACCTCAGTTATCAGTGAAGCTCTTGGTCATCGATCTGAGAAAACTACCCAAATATACTTGGATAGTTTTGAAAACAACGTGTTAGATGAGGCAAATAAAAATATATTGTGATTATTGTTATGAAATTTATTATTAGAATGAAGCAAATCTTTGAAAATCTTTGAAAAAAATAAGGGAAAATATAGAATTTGAAAAATAAACTTTGAAAATCTTTGAAATTATTTGAAATTATTTGAAAGCGTAAATAACATAGTATCAATTACAAAACTATGATGTAAATTTGCAAAAAAGATATTTTATGCCAGCAAAAGTTAAAACATTTTCAGAATTAGCCAGAGAATATGGTGTATGCACAAATACACTCAGGAAATGGATTCAACCTATAGAAAAAGAGTTGAAGCTTTCACGAAGAGCTTTACGAGAATGGCAAGTGAAAAAGATTTATGTTTTTTTGGATGAACCTTGATAAAATTAGTTTATAATTATTGACCTTTATTTTAATGAATTAACAATGTTCAATATAATTAATAAAAAGTAGGTTTTAAAAGTTATTGATTAATAATCACATAAAAAAAGATGTGCGCAAAAATGTGCAAATTGATACGTTATGATTTGAAACAGTATCAATTACGGAATATTGATTTATTTTTGTAGAAAACTTTTTTATGCCAGCAAAAGTTAAAACATTTTCAGAATTAGCTATGGAATATGGTGTGTGTAGAAATACGCTCAGAAAATGGATTAAACCCATAGAAAAAGAGTTGAATCTTTCACGAAGAGCTTTGCACGAATGGCAAGTTAAAAAGATTTACTTGTTTTTAGATGAACCACGATAGGTAAATTATTGTAAGATAATTCAATAATTTATTTTTCAACAATCGTCATTTTGCATTGTTAATAAAGCGTTTTCCAAAATTAAATGGCATTAGTTGGCATCTATTTGCCATTTGTTAATTATTCAAATATTTGCAATTTTTTGAAGTTGTTTGAAGTCAAATGATGATTTTGAGTGATTTTTTATATTTGTTTTAATATAACATTATGCTATATGATGACTTTTAGTGAAAATAAATGCATGTTTTGAAAGTTGTTGATTAATAAATACATGAAATATACAGGGTGGAAAACGGCGGTAAATGGCAGTAAACCATATTGTAAGGGTTCAAATATGAATTTCTTGATTTATATTTGTAAAAACTTTTTTTATGCCCGCCAAAGTAAAAACTTTTTCAGCCTTAGCCACGGAATATGGCATTTGCACAAATACTCTGCGAAAATGGATAAAACCAATTGAAAAAGAATTAAAATTAGATAGAAGAGCATTGCGTGAATGGCAGGTAAATCTGATTTATAGTTTTCTCGATAAACCTTGAGTTTCTTAGGTATTATTTCTGAAATAATTTATTAATAATTTAAGCAGTTACTTTAAAATAATAGTAACTGCTTTTATTTTATGTTCAGATAACCATATTAATAAAGTGATTACTGTTTTGTAAGTAAATATAACATAAGGTAATGGATTGATATTGCTTTTAAGTGTTTTTTATATGTTCAAATAGTTCAATTGTTTATAAAATTAACTTGTTCAATCTTGCTCATTCTTGCTCACTCTTGCTCATTTTTATTCAAGCATGCTCATTTTTGCTCAAGCATAAAAATTTACTGTCGGAGATTTGCAGATGAATATTAATTGTTTTATTTAAATCTTAAAATTTATGAAAATCGACAAAAACAGACCAATGTATTCTTTAAGTGTTGAAGAGTACATGCAATTGAATCAAGAAATTCTTGCAAACTTTAAAAGCCCTGAGGCTGAAAATGAAAAGAATAACACTGAAATTATGGATATTGATGAAGCAGCAATTTACCTGAAAATGGCTAAGCAAACTGTTTATTCAATGACTTCCAAAAAAACACTACCTTATTTTAAGAGAGGAAAGAGAATCTTCTTTAGAAAAGTTGAGTTATTAGGCTGGCTTGAAAAAGGTCGCAAGTATACGAATGAAGAATTATTAGCTAAAATTAAGCAGGAATAATGGCGACTGATGTTTTACCTGCAATTGCAGGACTGGAAAGGATTATCCTTGAGCTATCAAATGGACTTAGACGTTATGTTCAAAAAGAAGGAGCTAGTGATATTTATATCCAGAAACAAAACGAGTTAATTCTTGAATTAACTAATCTTTATAACAGACTTTCCGGTCTCAAATATCTTGAGACCTGGGAGAGCCTGGAAAGAAGAATAGAAAGGCTTGAATTAATAGATCCACAACTCACTGCACATACAATAGTATTGCATACAAAACCAAGTAAAGGTTATAATTATTCTTTCATTGAAATAAATCCTTTTCGATTATGATGAAATATGATCCTATAACAAAGCAAAAATTAAATAGTGATATAGTATCATTTAATATTGATCAAGGATTGAATTCGGTGAATATTATTTGTAAGCCTATTCGAAATGCTGCACAACGTTTATTTGATGCAAAGAATCAACCAGAAGTTAAACAATTGTTTTCAGTGATATGGCATAGTAATGAATTACACTTAATGTTTGCTGATACAGGCATTGGAAAAAGTATACTTGCTGTAGCTTTGGCTGATGCGATAAGTAAGGGGAGAGGATTATTATGTTTAGACAATCATCATGAACCGTTAACAGTTTTGTATTATGATTTTGAACTTTCTGATCGACAATTCAGGAAAAGATATTCTGATGATAATGGGTGTGAATACTCATTTAGTAATTATTTTTTTATTGATACGATTGATTTTACAGAATTAGATAAGCAATATCCAGGTAGATCCTTTACAGGTAAATTATTTAACAAATTGCAAGCTGATATTGAGGAGCATCAGGCTAATGTTTTAATTATCGATAATCTAACTTATTTAAATGGACAAAGTACACAGGATACTCAGGTTGCTCTTGATGTTATGCGCAATCTGAATGACTTAAAAAATGATTTTGATTTATCCATTTTAGTGTTAGCTCATACTCCAAAGCGGAGCATGAGTTATCCAATAACTATAAATGATCTTGCCGGGAGTAAACATTTAAGCAATTTTGCCGATAGCGTTTCTACTATCGGTAAAAGTGTTCAGGGAACCAACATAAGATATATTAAACAACTAAAAAGTCGTAGCAGTGAGGTGGTATATGATAGCAATAATGTAATTTGTTGTGAGATTGCCAAGAAAGATAGCTTACTGACATTTACTCTTCTTACTTTTACTACTGAAAATGAACATTTAAATTTTGATCCGGCTAGTCAGAAGGAAGAACAGAAAGAAGCAGCTCGTGAACTTCGTAGAGAAGGAAAATCTGTTCGTGAAATTTCTCAACAATTAGGTGTCCCTATTACTACAATTCACCGTTGGACAAAAAATTTGAATGAAAATTCCTTTCAAGGTGAAACAAATGGAACAGATGGAACATGTCCTTTTTAAAATGGAACAGTAATAATTTAAAATATATTGCAGTAAATCAGCTGTATGAAAGGAGATATGTTTATAAGTGTTCCATTTTTAAATAGTGGTACAAAATGGTACAAGTGGAACAAATGGTACAATTGGAACGAATGGAACGAATGGAACGAATGGAACGAATGGTACAAATGGAACACCAACTTCAGTGGAACAAAAGTGGAACAGTAGTTTTGTGTTGATAATGAGATAGTCAAGCTTTGTTCTTCAATTTGGTGTTCCATTTTAAAGTGGAACGGAACAGATAAATAAATGATTCTTAATAAAAATTGGCAATAGTTAAACTATTGCCTTTTTTAATTATTCCTAAAATTAATAACATTGAACAGGGTTCAAAGTGGATCCAATTATGTTTAATTAAAATTAATTTATTATGAAAGTTACATTAGTTGAAGAAGAAATGATTAATCGATTAGTGAATAAAATCGATCAATTGGAATTGAAATTCGAAGGAATTGTAAAAAAGGCAAATTATCCATTAAATGAACGATGGTTGAATGTCGAAGAGGCTACTCAGATATTAAATTGTTCAAAAAAAGTGTTGTTTCAATATAGAGACAACTTTTTAATTCCATACACTCAAATTAATCACAAGTATTTTTTTAAAGCTTCTGATATAGAAAAATTTCTTAATTCAAATTACAAACCAATAAGAGGTTTTTAAAATTAAATAAAGGAGGAAAATTATGTCAAGAAGAAGAATTTCATTAATGTTTTATATAAAGAGAAAAAGATTACTAAAAAAT
>CAIQJL010000211.1 GCA_903872185.1 uncultured Bacteroidota bacterium
AAATGGTAAACATATATAACAGGTAAAATTTCTAAGGCACAAAAATACAAAAAAGAATAAAATAAAGAAAGTTTAAATCGAAAACTTACAACAAAACCTCTGATTACCCGCATTATAAATGAGACAATAAAAACCGCTATTCCGCTATACAAAAGGATTTGAGCAACGTTGTCGGGTACGTAAGGTATGGCAGAAACAAGCGGTAAAAGAATTATTCCTGTCGATTTATAAAAGATATTTCCATTGCTAATAAACTCATAAGATTCTTTTTCTGATTTCACCAAAATGCCTGTAAACCAATAGAAAAAAGACTTAATTATAAAGAAAAGGAATACTGCAACAGTACAAAAAACGAAAAGTATAAAATCTTTTAATTCAAAAGTTTTAAAATGAAAGAAGCTAATTAATTCAAAAATGAATAAACCAGAACTTAAAACGTATAGAAGAGTGAGAAAAACAGTGGCTTTTTGTAAAAGGTTACTTCTTTCATCAATTAGTTTACGTGCTGATTGTTGATTAATTGCCGATTCAAATGTGCGAACTATAACTTTTCCGTAATAAATTCTAATCCATACCAATAACACTACTAAAAAGACAATAAAGAAGATTAACCAATCGGCTCCTCCCTCAAAATAATATTTAGAAGATTTTATTTCTTTATTTGAGGAAAGCGTTTTAACTGTTTGATAATTTTCACGTAGTTTCTCAGAGTTAATAATGGGTAATAAGTGAAAATTAAAGAAATTTTGATTACTCTCGTTTACAGTTAAATCATTTTTTGTTGCAATTAAAAAGGGGTCAATAGTAGATCTGGTAACCGAATCTCTTCTAGTTATTAAAGTGTCATAAACTATGATGTGATGTTTAGGCAATGAATTTAGTTCTTTGTTATTCCTGTTTTTACAAAAAGGAAAATATTTTGCAAATTTCGTTAAATATTATCAGAAAACGTAAAATGTATTTTTTAAGAAATAAAAGGTTTATTTAAACAATAGATAAGCAACAGATTGCCTGTTTCTTTAATAAGAAGACAAGGTAATGTTTTTAATTAAAAGGATATTAGAGTGTTAAGCAAAAAAATCAAATACAATTTTATAACATTTGAAAAAAGATTTTGACGAATTTCTTGGTTTTCTATTTCTACTGTTTTATATTTACCGCACTTTACAATAGATTAGGTAATTATGCTTGTTGTGATTTCACCATCAAAAACACTTGATTTTTCAAAGCAATTTGATAATAAATCGCATACTATACCTGTATTTTTAAAAGAAAGTGAAGAGCTTGTATTAAGGCTTAGAAAGTTTTCAAAACAAGAGTTAATGAAGCTTTTAAGAATTAGTGAAACTATAGCCGAAGAAAATTTTAAAAGATTTGCGAAGTGGGATGTCTGTCATCCTGCAGAGAAATCAAAAATTGCAATATTAGCTTTTAAAGGTGAGGCATATGAAAATCTTAAAGCAAGCACTTTTACGACATCCGACTTTGAATTTACAAGTCGTCATTTAAGAATTCTTTCTGGGTTATATGGTTTGTTACGACCATTGGATTTTGTTATGCCGTATAGATTAGAAATGGGAACTAGATTTGAAAATTCATCTGGAAAAGATTTATATAAATACTGGAAATCGAAAGTAACATACGAGATTAATAAATTATCGAAAGAAAATAATTTAAAAACAATAATTAATCTAGCGTCATCAGAATATTTTAAGGTAATAAACGAGACTCAAATAGAATTGCCTATTATTAATATTGTATTTAAACAAGAAGTTGATGGTGAATTTAAAACAATGGGAGTGTATTCTAAAAGAGCTAGAGGCATGATGGCCAATTTTATAGTAAAAAACAGAATTTCCCAGCCAGAAGAATTAATTCAATTTATTGCAGACGGTTATAAATATAATACATTATTATCTACCCCAAAAGATTGGGTTTATACCAGATAAAATTACTTTCCTCAACAAGTAGTGGCACTTAATCAAATTAGGAAATAATACTCTTATTTTCAGATATTTTATAACTTATCTTTGAAGAGTAATTTATCATGCAAATTAATGAAATCCCGTATTTATATAATCGCCACTATCTCAGCAATTACCGCTATATTTGCTTTTGTGTTGCTAACTAATGTTTCTGGTTTAAACAAGGAGGTAAAGGAAAAGTTTAAGGCAGAAAAAAAGTTTGATACAAAGAAATCTATTTTTTTAAATATAGAAAGAAATACTGAAAGCTTTGAGGGGATAATAGAGTTAATGGAAAAACGATCATATGATACAGTTTCATTTCAATTAACAATTAAAAAAAATATAGTTAAACTCGATAATCATATTTTTAATGGTAAGCCTCAGGAAAGTTTAATTTTCGATTTGGATAAAGAAACAATTACTGCATTACATCATAATAAAAAAATGTATTGTAGCATTCCTGTTGCTTCATATAATCAAAATTCTACAGCGGATTATAAAATAATAAAAACAAATAGCACTAAAATTATTTCTGGTTTTAAATGTAATCAATGGCGTGTAAAAAATAATATAAAAAACACCGAAATAACTTTTTGGGTAACAGGAAAAAAATTCGATTTTTATCAGAAATTTATTCAGCTTTGGAATAAAACGGATAACTGTTATCAGTATTTTCTTACTATACCCGAAGCAAATGGGTATATGCCAATGCAGCAAATTGAAAGAACTCTTCTGCGTGATATTAAATATAGTATTATTGTTAGCAAAATAGAAGAGAAAAGCATTGACAGTTCTCAATTTGAAATTCCTAAAACATACACATTATACAGTAATTAAATTATTATATAATAGTTTTAATAGAATTTAAAGTTGTTTTCTGGTAATTTTTATACTATAGTAACATCAACTTTTACTGCTTTTAGTTCGCCAATAGGTAGCACAGATTTTTTATAATACTCATTTAACACCTGGGCCATACCAGAATATAAAGCTGCAGTTCCGCATGTAATTCCGACATAACCAGCAATTACTTTTATTAAGTTGTTTTCGGTAAAACTAGCAGCCGTTAATAAAGAAAATAAAACAACTAAAAGTCCAAAAACTATTTGTAATGCTTTGTATAATTTAAAAGTAGTAAGGAATAAGAAGAAAGAAAATAAAGTCCAAACAGCCAAATAACAACCCATTGCTTTTGAAGTAGGCGCTTCGGCCAACCCCATTTTAGGTAATATCCAAATAAAAATTAATGATATCCAAAATATTCCATATGAAGTAAAGGCAGCTGTTCCAAAAGTATTATCTTTTTTCCATTCCATAATGCCTACTATAATTTGAGCGATACCACCATAAAAGAATCCCATTGACATTATTATTGAATCTAATGGAAAAACTCCAACATT
>CAIQJL010000212.1 GCA_903872185.1 uncultured Bacteroidota bacterium
GATAACATACTAATTATTGGGCCTTCTTCAGGAGTTGTTGAAATTGACTTAACAGAAATAAGATTAGAAGATAAGATATCAAATTCGGCTTCAAAAGGATCAGTTTGTAGTATTCCTGTAACAACAGTTTTAAGAAGAAACGATAAAATTTATAAATGGGTTGAAGCCTAAGGGTGTTAATATTTTAGTTTTAAAAATCAATGTATCTGGTTTTGTCGATTTGAAATATTTCTCTTATAATTCTTTATTCTTAATTATATTATTGACAGTAAGTATCATTAATACAGCAATTTAATCATTAAATGATATTAACATTTATTTGTTTATATTTTACTTGAGAATATAGGTTAGGTTGAAATACGATATCCTATCTTCGCATTGACCAAACATCAAATATTTTGAGTTAATGCCATACAGAAGATTACCAAATACCGATATTGCTAGATTAAAAGCTTTTAAAATGGCTTTAGCTTCAGGTGTTGAAATTCCTCCGTTTAAGCTTGCATTTTCGCAATCAACCTTACAAAAGATGCGTAATTTTTACACTTCTTTTGAACAAATGATGCAACAACAAAAATCTTCTTTTTCGTCACAATCTTCAAAAAGTAAAGAGTTAGGTGTTATAACTCGAAAAGCGAAACTTTATATTTCTCATTTTTATCAGGTGTTAAATTTTGCAATTATGCGTGGTGAAATAATACCTGCATCTCGTAAGTTTTATGGTTTAAGAGAAAATGATTCAAAATTGCCAAACTTAAACAACGAAAAAGATATTGCTTTTTGGGGCGATAAATTAATAAAGGGTGAAGCCGAGCGTATTGCAAATGGTGGAAATCCTATAACAAATCCCACTGCTGCAGTAGTTAGAGTTAGATATGAGCATTTCCAGGAAGCAGTTCGATATCAAAAAGTATTACAAAAAACAACTGCATATGCAACAGATAAAATTGCTGCAATGCGTTCCGAAGCTGATTTGTTAATTCTTACATGCTGGAATGAAGTTGAAGCAACTTTCGATTTGTTACCTGAAGATATTCGTCGTGAAAAATCTGCAAAATATGGTGTAGTTTATGTTTATAGACCATATGAAAGAGATGAAAAACAAGCTATAGAAGTAACAAATGAAATAGTAGAATCAGAAGAATTTGTTAGCGAAGCCGAGATTATGGCTGAAACTACTCTGCAACAAGAAAGAAGAGAGATGTTAGAAAATGAAAACATCGACGAAGAAACAAAGGAGCAAATACAATACTCTATTTTCTTTACAAATAATTAATTTTTTATTACTTGTCTTCTGTCATCCAGAGTGTCCGCCGCGGCGGATGTAACGAAACGAAGGATCTGGTATGAAATTCAAACTAGTTTCTTCACTCCGCCGCGGCGGACAATCTGAATGACATAATGCTTTTTTAAATACTCATTATATCTACTTCTTTTAAATCTAAAGTATCGTCAACTTTTTTGCTGAAAGTATCTGTAAGTTTTTGAATTTTTTCTTCTGCTTCTTTAATTTCATCTTCAGAAGTGCCGTCTTTTTTAAGTTGTTTTAATTCTTCATTTGCATCACGACGGGTATTTCTAATTCCAACTTTTGCTGTTTCGCCTTCAGCTCTAACTTGTTTTACTAATTGTTTGCGACGCTCTTCTGTTAAAGGTGGAACAATAATTCTAATTAATTCACCATTATTTTGTGGATTAAAACCAAGATTTGCTGCTTGTATTGCTTTATCAATAGGCTCAATCATATTTCTATCCCATGGTTGAACCACAAGGCTTCTAGGATCTGGTGTGGCAATATTTGCAACTTGACTTAATGCGGTTCTTACACCATAATAATCAACATAAATACTGTCAAGCATCATTGGTGAAGCTTTGCCTGCGCGAATTTTTAAAAGTTCATGCTCAAGATGCTTTAACACCTTTTCATTTTGTTCTAGTGCTGAATCGTAGCAAAACTGTACTTCTTCGGTCATGGTTTTATGTTTAAAATATAGTTCTGTAAAAATATTTAATTTTTAACTAATGTTCCAATTTTTTCACCAGAAATTATTCGTTTTAAATTTCCTTTTTTATTCATGTCAAAAACAAGAACAGGCATGTTGTTTTCTTTCAGTAAAGTAAACGCTGTTAGATCCATTACATGTAAATCGTCTTTATAAGCTTTTTCATACGTAAGTTCATCATATTTTGTAGCTGTTTTATCTTTTTCCGGATCGGCTGTATAAACACCATCAACACGTGTTCCTTTTAATAAAACATCGGCTTCAATTTCTACCGCTCTTAGTGCTGAAGCGGTATCTGTTGTAAAATATGGATTTCCGGTACCACCAGCAATTATAACAGCAATTCCTTTTCTCATTAATTCTAAGGCTTTTGCTTTGCTATATAATTCTCCAACTGGTTCCATCCTTATAGCGGTTAAAACGCATGCTTTTCCGCCCATGCTCTCTATTGCAGAATGTAAAGCAATGGAGTTAATTGTTGTTGCAAGCATTCCCATCTGGTCGCCTTTTACCCTATCGAAACCCTTATTTACACCTTGCAAACCTCTAAAAATATTTCCTCCACCTATTACTATTCCAATTTCAACTCCTAAAGCAGAAGCTTCAATTATTTGTTCGGCATATTCGTTAAGACGATTAGTGTCAATGCCATAATTGCTTTCGCCCATAAGCGATTCTCCGCTTAATTTTAAAAGTATACGTTTGTAAGTAGCCATAATAAATGTTATAGTGATGCTTCAAAGTTAGGGAATTTTTGAAAATATAAGTAATTCATGTTTTTTGAAAAATTTAATACATTCTAATATTTATTGGACTTGCTGATAAATGGTCAAGGTATAATGTTAGGAGGTTAATGTGTTTTGTTAAATACTTTGTTATTGTATTTAGTATTATTTATCATTAAATTTATAGACTTTATTTAAAGCAATTTATAATATGAAAAAATTACTATTATTAACATTTGTTTTGTTTTTTATAACAAATATAAGTGCTCAGGTTTATAAAGTATTAACCACTGTAGATGGATTGCCAAATAATAGTGTAAAATGTTTAAAGGTTGATTTAACTGGAAATTTGTGGATTGGAACTCAAGCTGGGTTAAGTAAGTTTAATGGCAGTGTATTTACCAATTATTCTACAATTGACGGATTGCCAAATAATATTATAAAAGCACTTTCCTTTGATGCTATAGGGAACGTCTGGATAGGGACTCAATTAGGTCTAAGCAAAACGAATAGTTCTGGGTTTGTGAATTATTTTGTTGCTAATGGATTACCCTCAAATAATATTTCTGCTTTGGCTACAACTTTAAGTGGAGATATATGGATTGGCACTTCAACAGCAGGAATTTCAAAATATAATGGAACAACTTTTACAAACTATAATTATTCAAATGGATTAATAGGAAATGCTATTTCATCTCTTTGTGTAGATTTAACAGGGAGATTATGGGTTGGGACTAATCTTGGGATATCTGTTTTTGACGGTACTTTATTTACAAATTATACTACAAGCAATGGCCTTCCTTCAAATAGCATAAAAGCATTACATTGCGATGTCTCTGGTAATATTTGGATTGGGACTGCTGCAGGTTTAGTAAAATATAACGGTTCAAGTTTTTTTACATTGACAGCTATAAATGGGTTAATAGGAAACTCTATAACAACTTTAGATGAAGATAGTAATGGGAATTTGTGGATTGGTTATACTGTTGCTGGAATATCAAAATTTAATGGAATCTCTTTTACTCATTTTAATACAAATAATGGTTTTATCTGGAGTAATTTAACTGCTATTAAAAGTTTTAATAATAAAATTTATGCAGGGAACTCTTTAGGATTAATAGAGTTTAAAAAAGAAATCATTCCACCGTATCGTTTCGATTATCTTGATACAAATAATATTGCAGCAGGAATAAATGCTTGTGGTGTATTATTCGGAATGCCTGCATATACAGGTGGCGGAGCTTTTCTTGTTCCAAAAAATACTGGAGCTTCATCTATTTATGCTTCTTCAGTTTGGTTCGGAGGATTTGATCAAAATAATCTTCTTCATTTAGCTGCTATGAAATTTGCAAATTTTTCTAATGATACATGGCCCGGACCTTTATTTGCAAATTTAAATACTTTTATAGATGATAGTACATGGAATAGAATCTGGAAAATTTCAAAAGCTGAAATTGACAATCATATTTTGAATTATAATCAATCAGGATATATAATGCCAAAATCAATTTCTGAATGGCCAGCCCCAACAGCTGATTATGCTGATGTTAATAGTAACAGCTTGTATGATCCTCAAAATGGAGATTATCCTTTAATCCGAGGCGATCAGGCAATCTTGTCGATATACAATGATCTTTCTGGTACGCATGGTTCAGGAGGTTTACCTTTAGGAGTAGAAGTTCATTCATTATCCTATTCCTTTAATTCTAACGATTCAGCATTAGCAAATACTGTTTTTAATAATTACAAAATTTATAATTATTCGTCAAATAATTATAGTGATTTTTATTTAGGAATTTATTCTGATATTGATGTAGGAGATGCTAATAATGATTTTATAGGTTGCGATAGTTCAATAAGTTTATATTATGGATATAATGGTACATCTACTGATATTCAATATGGCTCACATATACCTGCACAAGGTGTAGTATTTTTAAGTTCCTCTATGTATTCATTTAATTATTATAATAACGCAGCTGGAATTCTTGGTGATCCTGCAACGAGTATCGAGTTTTATAATGTTTTAAATGGCTACTGGAAAGATGGTAGTCCGTATACATTTGGAGGAACTGGTTACGGCGGTTCTGTATATACAAACTATTGTTATAGTAGCGATCCAAATAATCCTGCAGGTTGGTCGGAAGTAACGCAAAA
>CAIQJL010000213.1 GCA_903872185.1 uncultured Bacteroidota bacterium
GATGTTGGAAACTATTCAATTAATCTGGTTTCATCTCCTTCAAATAATATAATTACAACACCTGCTCAAACTGCAATATTTACAGGATCTGGCGGTATTGACTCTCTTAATTATTTTGGGCTTATTGCTGATGTAGACACTAGTTTGAGCGCTAATCTTACCATGGGTTGTGCCAGACCAGGGTTTGAACATATAGAAAGTTTTAATGTAATAAATTTTTCAAATGCTACATTGGTTATTACAGCAAAATTAATTTATGATTCTAATCTGATTTTACAGTCTGTTTTTCCACCTTACGACCATATAAATGGTGATACAATAGTATGGGTAATAAATAATTTTTATCAATACAGTTCATTATATTTTTATAATTGGTTAGCATATGATTATCCATATTCTTTTTCACAAGGGTATTTTTCGGCTACTTTTATGGTTCCGCCAACAGCGATATTAGGGGATACATTGTTTAGTAAAGTTATAGTTGAACCAATAAATGGTGATATTTATCCTTCCAATAATATTAGTTCTGATTTTAAAATCATTACTGGTTCTTTTGATCCTAACAATGTGGAAGTATTTCCCGGTGGCGCAGTAACAAAGAGTCAGGTTGATAATGAACAATGGATGGAATACACTATTAATTTTCAGAATACAGGGAACGACACTTGTTTTACTGTACAAGTAATTGATACAATTCCTCAGTTGCTAGATTTGAGTTCAATTCAGGTTTTGAGTAGTAGTCATCCGTTTTTAATGAATATATATGAACGCGAATTAAGCTGGACATTTTCAAATATCCTTTTGCCAGACAGCTCTGAAAGTATGATTAATAGTAGTGGCTTTATTAAATATAAAATAAAGATTTTAAATTCTGCAAATGTTGGTGACATAATTGAAAACTCAGCAAATATTTTCTTTGATTATAATTTACCTGTTGTTACAAATACTGCACAAACACCAATTATAATGATAACCAATATAGAAGAACAGAAATTAGAGGAATTATCTTTTTATCCTAATCCTGTTAAAAGTAAAATATATATTGATTTAACAAAATTCAAAAGCGGAGATGTAAATATTGAAATTATAAATGGAATTGGACAAGTTGTAAAAAAGAATAAACTTCAAAGTGGTATTGTCTCTCTGGTTGATATGAGCATTCTTGCTAAAGGAATTTATATCATTAAATTGTCAAATAACGAAATTTGTAAGAGTAAGAAAATCATAAAAGAATAATCTAACTAAAATAAACAAAGCCAAAAACAACAAACACACCTAAAAACAAACCAGCTATTACCTGTAAAGGTGTGTGTGCATTTAATCTTAATCTTGCTGCAGAAACTAAACCGGCAGCAATTATACTTTCAACAATAAAATATTGTAAATTAACATCGAGGCGAATAGATAATGCTATTATTGCACCGATTATCCCACCTATACCCATCATGTGGTAACTTATTTTCCACCAGATAGTAATTAACAATGCAAAAGATGCCATTGCTACTATTGATGTAATATAACCTATGATTACTGTTGGCATGGGTAATTTGTTAAGCATATAATATCCAAGAAAATAAAAAACAAGTGTTAAAACAGCTGGCATTATTCTTTCGCTTCTACTGTCCATCTCAATGTTTTTAATTATTCTTCTGTAAATAAAAAGTGGTAGCGAAAGTAAAGGTAAAATACATGTACAGAAACCAAGAATAATATAAATAAAATTTTTGGCATCACTGTTCATTGTTTCAATATATGTTCCTGAATTTAAAAAAAGATACAGCCCAACTGTGGGCATTAATAAAGGGTGAAAAATATATGAAATAATTGTAGCCGATATTTTTTCAGCTTTTGTAATTTCCTCAGTCATTTGATAAATTCTAAAGCTCTTTTCTAAGTCGGCCAACCGGAATATTTAACTGTTCGCGATATTTTGCAATTGTACGTCGGGCAATTGGATAACCACGCTGTAAAAGAACTTCGGCAAGTTCTTCGTCTGTTAATGGATTGTGTTTATTCTCTTTTTCAATTTCGTCTTGTAGTATTTTTTTAATTTCACGGGTAGATACTTCTTCACCTGCATCGTTTTGCATAGATTCAGAGAAAAAGAATTTTAACGAAAATATTCCAAACTGAGTTTGTACATATTTGCTGTTTGCAACTCGCGAAATGGTACTAATGTCTAATCCTGTAATGTCTGCAATATCTTTAAGTATCATTGGTTTCATCATTGTTTCATCGCCTTCTCTGAAAAAATCCTGCTGATATCCAACTATTGCATTCATTGTTATTAACAACGTGTTCTGTCTTTGTTCTAGTGCGTCAATAAACCATTTAGCCGAATCTACTTTTTGTCTGGCAAATGTTATGGCTTCTTTTTCGCGTTTATCTTTTTTGTTCTTATTTGCTTGAAAATTTTCAATCATATTCGTGTAAGCTTGGCTTACTCTAAGTTCAGGAGCATTGCGGGAATTTAGCGAAACATAAAGTTTTCCGTCACTGTTATCAAGTACAAAGTCAGGGGTTATTTGATGTATGTTCTTGTTTTGTGGATCAGAAAAAGAATTACCCGGGCGTGGACTTAAGTGAATAATTTCGTCAACTGCATTTTTTAATTCCAATTCAGTGATTGAAAGTTTCTTAATTATTTTATCAAAATGCTTTTTTGTAAATTCATCAAACTGTTCGCTTAAAATTGAAATTGCATGTCTTATGGCAGGGTTTCTATTATCTTTTCGTGTTATCTGAATCAGTAAACATTCTTGAAGCGATCGTGCTGCAACTCCAGGTGGGTCTAATTGTTGAACTATTTCAAGAATTTCTAAAAGTTCTTTTTCTGTTGTTGTTTCGTTTTGCAGAAAAGCTAAGTCGTCAACAATTGAAGAAATTTCCCGACGCAAGTAACCATCTTCGTCAAGATTGCCAATTAAATATTCGGCAAGTTTTGTTTGTTGAGGGGTTAAAAATCTTAAACTAATTTGAGATGTTAAACTTTCGTGAAATGTTGAACCCGTTGAATAAATAAATTCTTTTCGTTCGTCATCTTTGGAGTAATTATTTACATTTAAATTATAGTATGGGGTTTCGTCGTCATCGTCGTCTATATAATCTTCTAATGAAAATTCCTCATCTTTTTTTGGTTCTTCAGCTTCTTCTTCAAAGTCTTCGTCTAGATTTTCTTCGTCACTAGAAATATCATCGTCATTATTATCAATTTCCTCTTCTACTTCACCTTCTTCTAAAGCAGGATTTTCTTCCATCTCTTTTTTAATACGTTGCTCTAGCTCCATAGTAGGGATTTCGAGAAGCTTTATAAGCTGTATCTGTTGGGGCGAAAGCTTTTGCAAAAGCCTTTGCTGTAATCGTTGGTCTAACATAATGCTTTGTTTTTTCTTGTAAAGAGGTAAACGAAAAGTTTATTTTAAAGTTACAAGTTTTAATTAAAACTCAGCGTTTTTAGGTGTTCTAGGGAAAGGAATAACGTCACGAATATTTGCCATGCCAGTAACAAATAAAATTAATCTTTCAAAACCAAGTCCAAAACCACTATGAGGTGCTGTGCCAAATTTACGGGTTTCTAAGTACCACCACATATCTTTTGAAGGAATTTGAAGTTCGTTTATTCTTGCTTCAAGTTTTTGTAAATCTTCTTCACGTTGAGAACCGCCTATAATTTCTCCAATTTTTGGAAATAAAACATCCATTGCCCTAACAGTTTTTCCATCAGGATTCTGTTTCATGTAAAATGCTTTAATTTCCTTTGGGTAATCAATTAATATTACTGGTTTTTTGAAATGTTTTTCTACAAGATAACGTTCGTGTTCTGATTGTAGGTCTGTTCCCCACGAAACTGGAAATTCAAATTTTTCTCCCGATTTCATTAGAATTTCAACAGCATCTGTATAAGTTAAGCGTATAAAATCGTTATTAACAACAAATTCTAAACGGGAAATTAATTCTTTGTCATACATTTCATTTAAAAAATTCAAATCATCTTTGCAGTTTTCCAACGCATATTTAACAAGGTATTGTACAAAATCTTGCGCAAGCGTCATGTTGTCTTCTAAATTATAAAATGCCATTTCTGGTTCTATCATCCAAAATTCTGCAAGATGGCGAGGAGTGTTTGAGTTTTCTGCTCTAAAAGTTGGACCAAAAGTATAAATTTCTGAAAGTGCCATTGCCGCTAATTCTCCCTCAAGCTGACCAGAGACAGTAAGATTTGTTTCTTTTCCGAAAAAGTCCTGCGAAAAATCAATTTTCCCATCAGGTGTTTTTGGTAAATTATGAGGGTCTAATGTTGAAACTCTGAACATTTGTCCAGCACCTTCTGCATCAGAGCCAGTAATAATAGGTGTATGAATGTAGTAAAAACCTTTATCGTTAAAATATTTGTGGATAGCAAAAGCCATGTTATGGCGAATTCTTAATACTGCACCAAAAGTATTTGTTCGTGGTCTTAAATGAGCAATACTTCTTAAAAATTCAAGAGTATGTCCTTTTTTCTGTAAAGGGTAAGTCTCGGGATCACTTGTTCCATATATGTGAATTTCTTTTGCTTGCATTTCTACAGGTTGGCCTTGACCTTGAGATTCAACTAATATTCCATTAACTTTTATACAAGCTCCAGTGGTAATGTTTTTTAGTGCTTCTTCTCCAAAAACAGCTATATCAACAACAATTTGCATGCTATGAATGATTGAACCATCATTTATTGCAATAAAACTTACGTTTTTATTCCCTCTACGGGTTCTTACCCAACCTTCTACAATAAATTCTTTTCCAAAATCTTTGGACTTTAATAAATCTTTAATTTTAGTGCGTTTCATGTTAATTATTTTGAACTACAAACCTAATATGATTTTTACTGCTCTCCAAACATTTCAATAGATCAAAATTAACTTTAATAAAATTTATGAAAAGATTAAAAAAGAGTTTATTATTATCTTGTTTTTATTCAAAAACTGTTTCTGAGATTACAGTTAGTATGACAATACAGGTTGTTAAGATGCTTAGTTGTTTTGTTAAGAAGTTCATAGTTGTATTTTAATATTTCAAATAGTATTTTTATACCAAGATAAAGCGATTAATATTCTGTTTAAAAATGAAAACATAGACTAATGATTATTTCCCTTTTTTGATATATAATTTTTGTCTATCTTGTGCATTTATTTTTAATTTGTAAGTAAAAATTAACTAGAAAAATAATTATATGAGAACCAAGCGTTTATTTTTATCTTTAACATTATTGTTAGCTGCGGGTGTTGCTTTTACTTTTTTAACATCATTAACTAACAATGCTGATGTAATCTTGAAAAGCAAGAATTCTATTCAGAATTTTTTAAAGAATCATAGTAGTATAAATGATTTCTTTTTCGATGGTGATACACCAAAAGATGGTAATGGTAAAATTAGCTCAAACAAAGGAACAAATCTTAAAAAGACTCCAGCAGCTCAAATGAGTTGGGTAGAAATGGGTCCAAGTAATATTGGTGGAAGAACAAGAGCAGTTCTAGTTGATAAAGACAATCAAAATATTATTATTGCTGGTTCTGTAGGTGGAGGATTATGGAAATCAACAACAGGTGGTCTTTCTTGGGATAAAATTGTTGGAAGTGATGCATTTGACAATATTATAGTAAGTTCAATTTGCCAGGCTGCAAATGGTGATATTTATGTTGGCACAGGCGAATATTATGGTGCTTATAAAAGTTTAGGATATAGAGGACAAGGCATTTGGAAATCTATAAATGGTGGTGATACCTGGACACAATTAACTTCA
The DNA here is from genome assembly GCA_903872185.1 of uncultured Bacteroidota bacterium. Lineage (GTDB taxonomy): Bacteria > Bacteroidota > Bacteroidia > Bacteroidales > GWA2-32-17 > GWA2-32-17. Next base: position 5,780 of record CAIQJL010000213.1, read on the forward strand.
ACATGGAATAATTCCGATGATTCAAAAAATATTTTTTATTATGTAAATAAATTAGCTGTTCATCCTACAAATTCAAGTAAGATTTATGCAGCTACTGCTAAGGGTTTAAGGGTGTCAATAGATGCAGGTAGTACATGGTCGAATCCAATTACTGATACAAATGCTGATTCTGTCTGCACAGATGTTCAGGTAAGCAAAGATGGATTAGTAGTTACTGTTGCTTTATATCGTAATGCATATGTTTGTAATACTGGAAATGATGTTTTTGTAAATGTTTCAGGAGCATTAGCAACTCAAATTCCTACAGACGTAAAGCGTATAGAATTTGCAATTGCTCCTTCTAATTCAGATTATGTTTATTGTCTTGCTGCTGGTACTGATGGTGGATTAAAAAATGTATATCAGTCAATCGATAAAGGAAATACATTTACTAAAATGATTCCAACTATTAGTTCTCAGTTTTTGCCATTTGGTTATTCTGCAAATGGCATTACTGTAAAACGTGGACTTTATAATAATGTTATTGCAGTATTCCCAGATAATCCAGAACATTTGTTATTAGGTGGTTATGATCTTTATGAATATACACCTGCTACTTCATGGCAAGGAGTGTCGTCAAGTTTAGTAGGCTTAACAAATTCAAAATATGTTCATGCTGGAATTCATACAATTAGATTTGCCTCAAATTATTCTGCTTCAAATCAAGTATTGTTTTTGGGAACAGATGGTGGAGTATTCAGATCAACTGATGGGTCTTTTTCTTGGACACAAATGAATAAAAATTATAATACAACAATTTTTAATTCTGTAAGTTTTTCAAATGATGAAGCTGTAATTGGTGGTGCTCAGAATAATGGAACTCAGTTAATAACAGGTACTGGAACAAATATTACTGACTCTTATAAAATATTTTCTGGCGATGGAGGACATAGTGAGTTTTCAATGTTGAATCCTAAATTTATATTTGCAACAAGCTCTTATGGAAAATTAGGAAGATCAATTGATAATGGTTTAAGTTTTGACTCTGATGATGGTAATGTTTTTAGTAAAAATGTTAGAGGAGGAAATTTTGATTCGATACCAACATCTATTCAGGCATTTGTAACACCTATTCGTTTATGGGAAAGTTTTTATGATACAAACAGCGTTCAAATAATAACCTTTAAAGCTCCACGCGTATATCGTTTAGGTGATACTGCCTTTGTAAGAACTCCATGCGAAAGATATATTGATCATATTGTAACTTTGGCTGATTTAAATGGAAAAGACTCTTTAAAAAAAGCAGATACAATTTATGTGAAAGACACTTATCAATCAGTTTTAGCAATTGGTATTAATTCAAAGATCTCTAATGTGGTTTGTGGTGCTATTTGGATTACTCGTCAAGGTCTTGATTTTTCTGTTATTCCACCAGTTTGGTATAGGATTTCTAAATTAACAACTGTAAAAGAAATTCAGAATATAGAATTTTCTAAAGATGGAAATCATTTATATTTTTCTGATTATAATTCAACAACTGGTATTAGTAAAATGTATCGTTGTTCTAATCTTTCAACAAATAGAGATAGCGCTACTTGTAGCTTTAATTCTACTCAACAGGTTGTAACAACTACCGAAATTGGTAATTTTAATCATAAAATTACAAGTATTGCTATTGATCCACGAAATGCAGATAATGTAGCAGTAACTTTAGGTGGTTATAATAGTACTGATTATATTTATTTTTCAAATAATGCTTCTACAACTACATCAGCAGTAACTGCTGATAATTTTACAACAAGACAAGGTTCCTTAATCGCAATGCCTGTTTATAGTGCTATTATTAATTGGAATTCAATGGCTACTATTATAGGAACAGAAACTGGCGTTTATTCAACAGATGATATTAGTGCCGCAGCTCCAACCTGGGAAAAGCAAGCTGGTATGCCAAATGTTCCTGTAGTTCAACTTCGTCAGCAAATTAAACCAAATGGTTGGTTTGTTGCGCCTGTTGTTAATAATGGATTTAATACTGATATTAAAAATCATGGTTTTATTTATGCAGCTACAGCTGGGCGCGGAATTTTCCGTTGCGAAGATTTCAGAGGACCAGTTAGTGTTCCTGAAATTGTAGGAAATAAAACTAATTCTTTGAATATTGTTGTATTCCCAAATCCTGCAAAGGAAATAGCTAGCATTTCATTTAATTTAAACAAAAGAAGTGATGTTGTAATTAGTATTTACGATTTAACAGGAAATGTTGTAAAAACTATGCCTTATAAAAATCAGGATGCTGGAAATCATAGTATCAGTTTTAATATTAATGGTCTTTCTGCTGGTACTTATATTGCGGCAATGGAGACAAATGGTGTTAAAAGCACAGCAAAATTTGTAGTTTATTAATTTCTCATAGCTTACATTTAAAACCCCTGTCGAGAGGCAGGGGTTTTTATTTTATAAACATTGCAAAGATCTTTGCGGTTATACTTATAATCATTAATTTTGCAGATTCATTTTTTTAGAAAACAGTATTAAATTTATTGAATATGACAAAGATAAAAGTTGCGATAAACGGATTTGGTCGAATTGGTAGAAACGTATTTAAAATAGCATTAAAACGTAATGATATCGAAATTGTAGGTATTAATGACTTAACCGACACTAAAACTCTTGCTCATTTATTAAAATATGATTCAACTCAAGGTAAATTCGAAGGAATTGTTGCATTTGACAACGAGAATTTAATTGTAAATGGTACTAAAATTAAAGTTACTGCAGAAAGAAGTCCAGCAAATATTAAGTGGAGTCAAACACCTGATGTTGTAATTGAATCTACAGGTAAGTTTGTTAGTAAAGAAAGTGAAAAAGGGGGATATGGTGATCATTTAAAAACAGGTGCTAAAAAAGTTATTTTAACTGTGCCGTCAAAAGATACAATAGATAGAATGATAGTATTAGGAGTAAATGATAATGATTTACTGTCAACTGATCAATGTGTTTCAAATGCAAGTTGTACAACTAACTGTCTTGCTCCAGTTGTAAAAGTTCTTAATGATGCATTTGGCGTTGAAACTGGTTTTATGACAACAATACATGCATATACAAATGATCAGATGATACTTGATTCTCCTCATTCTGATTTACGTCGTGCAAGATCATGTGCTGTATCACAGATTCCAACAACAACAGGTGCGGCAAAAGCAGTAGGTAAAGTAATTCCTGAGTTAAAAGGGAAATTAGACGGGATGGCTATTCGTGTTCCAACTCCAACTGGTTCTTTAGTAGATTTTGTTGTGAATTTAAAAACTGAAGCAACAAAAGAACAAATTAACGAAGCAATGAAGAAAGCAGCTGAAGGTCCAATGAAAGGAATTTTAGAATATACCGAAGATCCTATTGTTTCAGTTGACATTATTCATAACCCACATTCTAGTATTTTTGATGCGTTAAGTACAATGGTTATTGGAAAAACAGTTAAAGTTCTTTCGTGGTATGATAATGAATGGGGGTACTCAAATAGAGTGGTGGATTTAATCCCACTACTTTTTAAATAAAAACAAGAAACCGGCATATGTCGGTTTTTTATTAGTCATTTTAACGTAAGCATGAATAATAATTTGTCATGCTGTCCGCCGCGGCAGAAAAGTGAAGCATCTATATTTATAAGTTAGATTTATACTTATTATAAAAAGTAAAAACAAGATGGCTATTCCTGATTTTACAGAAATAAAAAATGATGTAGATTTTTCAAAATTTGCACTCGATACATTTTGTTATCAAGCAGAAAATAATCTGATTTACAAACAGTATCTTAATCTTTTGAAAATTAATTCTTCTGAGATTAAAACTGTTGCTCAAATTCCTTTTTTGCCAATTTCTTTTTTTAAAACACATGAGATATTATGCGTAGGGGGTAATTCAGAAATTGTGTTTTCAAGTAGTGGAACTACAGGTAATGAAACATCAAAGCATTTGGTACACAAATTGTCTTTTTATCAAAAAAGTTTTTTAAACTGTTTTGATAAATTTTATGGAAATCCTAAAGAATATTGCATTTTAGCATTATTGCCATCATATCTTGAAAGGGAAGGTTCTTCTTTGGTATATATGGTAAATGAATTAATAAAACTAAGCGAAAATAAAGAGTCAGGTTTTTTTCTGGAAAATATTTCCGAATTAAATACTATCATAAATAAATATATTAATACCACTAAAAAAATTATAATATTAGGAGTAAGTTTTGCTTTGTTAGATTTTATAGAAAAATTTCCACAACAATTAACAAGTAATTTTATTGTTATGGAAACAGGAGGTATGAAAGGACGGAAAAAAGAAATTACAAGACAAGAGTTACATCAAAAACTTTGTTTGGGATTTGGCATTAACACTGTGCATAGCGAATATGGAATGACAGAGCTGTTATCTCAGGCATATTCTTCTGGTAATGGCGTTTATAATTGTCCGCCATGGATGAAAATTGTTATTCGCGATCTTTATGATCCCTTTCATGTGTTACCAATAGGCAAAACAGGTGGCATAAATATAATAGATTTAGCTAATAAATATTCTTGTTCCTTTATTGAAACTCAAGATTTAGGTAAGCTAAACGAAGATGGAAGTTTTGAAGTTCTTGGAAGATTTGATAATAGTCAGATGAGAGGGTGTAATTTGTTACTAGGATGAGGTTATGGTAATTCCCCTAATTCCTTCATAAATAATCCACACTTATTTTTATATAATTCTCTTCCTTGAGGTAATCCATAAAGTGCTGCTTTTTTAACATCTAAACAAGATCCTTTAGTATAGGCAAACCTTGCTTTTGAAATTCCTCTGTTATAATAAGCTTCTGCAATAGTAGAATCAATTTTAAGTGCTTTGTTGTAATCGCTAATTGCATCAGGATAAAGCCCCATATAAGCATACTGTACGCCTCTGTTTACATATAATGATGCATCGGTTGGGTTAGCATGAATTTGTTGAGAAAATTGATAAATCTTGTCTTTTATTTTTACCCTATCTGTTTCTGAAAGACTACGGTTAAAATATATTTCCAGATTTAATGGTTTCTTTTCCTGAGAGTATGAGGAAATATTAATAAATAAAGTACAAAATAATACTCCAAAAGTAAAAAATCTATCCATTATTAATTATTACAGGTTTTGCAATAAACCTCTTTAACTATAGTATTTTCTAGAGCTTGAATAGTAAGTTTGTCTTTTTTGAAAAGTTTGCAATATCTTTCTTTGTCTAACTCTTTTGCTTTATTCATGGCCAGTGCAAATCTTGGTGATCCAAATTTATAAGGAAGATGACTGCAAATGGAAATATATGAGAAAATCAATTCGTCGAAAGGGTTATTGCTAATAATATAAGGTTCTAGTAATTTAGCAGCAAATTCATAGTCCTTTTGATTTACAAAAATATAAGCAAGTTTAAGTGAGTTTTGCCAGTTAGCTTCAGTAAGCTTAGAAATTGCACGAATTGTATCTAAGCTGGCAAGTAATAATGGTGAAGGTTCTTCCAAAGTATCTAAATACTGAATAATTTTAAACTGATATTCCATATTTAATAAATCAACAGTTTTTTTCTTTAAACCAGTAGCATATAATCCGCTAATTTCTTTCTGAAAGTCAACTATGCTCTTATCTCCAGTTAATTCTTGATGAAGTATTCTACAATAATACCAGTTATATGTTATGTAAAAATTGTCAGGGGCCATATTGTGAAGATTTGTTATTTTTTCGCAATATTCTTCACTTATTTCCTCGTTGTTAATATATTTTTCGAGCCATAATTTATTCATTAACAAACCAGATAACCATAGTTTATTTAAAAGTAATCCTGCAAATTCTGGGGTGTTAGGAATCTCTTGTCCCGTTACTGCCTCTCCAGTATATTCCTTTTTTAATACTTTCCTGAAAATAAATTTCTGTATCGAAAGAGCTCGGGTTAGGTTATTTTCTTTCACACTTTTATTAAACCTACTTAAAACAAATGCTTGTTCTTTTTTTCCAGCAATATCATAAGTTATACTCATTGTAAGCTTTCCGTATCTGTGTTTTTGTAATATTGGCTCTAGCTTTTTTATAAGATTATTTTTTCTGATATAATCCTGAGCTTCCTGAACTGTCATTGCAGCCATATTTGAAAATTCTGTGCCGGCAACATCTCGTTTAAAATCTTCGATATTATCGCCTGTTGTTATATTTGAAACAACTTTATCTTTCTGGCGTGATTTTAATGCATCAACTATACTCTCAGCACGATTTTTCTGAAGCGTTTTGTTAGATTCATCGTTTCCTTCTATTGAAGAATATGCTTGAATAGAAAGATCTTTTATTATAAAATCTGGTTCTTTGAGTTTTGTTATTAGTGGCTCAATGTCTTCGGGTTTGTAAGTTGATTTATTTCTTTCAAAGGGAATAACAAATTCCAGAGTAGAATTTTCTGCAGTTGGAATATAATCTGATTCTCCAATTACAACTGTATCGGCAAGTAATTCAATCACGTTTGAATATTCAACACCGGCATCTTCGTTAAATGATGGAGAAATAGTTTTGCAAACCTTTTTACCTATAACAACCAATAAATTTAATTCGTAATTATCTGAAATGTCTTTTGGTAATGGTCCAATTAGTACTTCAACTTTTTTCTTTTTTTCTTTAGGGTCTGTTATAAGATTTTTCTTTTCAAATTTAGAGGCTTTATACCTTTTTACCATTACGCCTCTATTTACAAGGCTATTGTTTATAATGTTATCACCTTCGCATGGATATTGAGTGCGCTGAACAACGTCAATTACCAAGCCGTCCGATGGATCTTTAAGAAGCTTTTTAAGAGATTTATATTCGTCATATTTAAAATAAATATTATTGTCTTTTATATAAATGCCTTTTTGTAAATCTTCTATATTCCTGAACTTATCACAACGTTTACATATTTTATCATCAAATTTTTTAAGGCCATATTTTTTTGTTGTAAACGGTGTTGCAAGTTCATCTCTTCTGGTACTTCCAGCATTAAAGGAACTATAATTTCCAAAAACTACAGAAACATAGACTTTTTTATGATCTGCATCCAGTGCCGAACCAATTCCAAAAAACATAATTTTGAGATCATTAAGAACTACAATACCTTTTTTATCGGCAAGCCATTTAATCATAATATCTTCTACAACTTTTCCATAAGTGTAGAGTTCGTTTCCTTTTTTAATAGGCATTTTTACAACTAATTCGCTTCCGTTATTTGAACCACCATAAAATGCAATCCTTTTTCCTGTTGTTGCTTTTTTTCCACTCTGATCATAAGTTGCGTTATTTGTTTGAGCCATAAAAGTTGCCTGATCATCAGCAGCACTTTTTAGTAAAGTTTCAAATGTTAAAGTATCCGATTTTTGTTTTAATCGATATTTATTTATTTCTATTTTTATAAGTTCATTCAAGAGATCTGCATTATAATCTTCTGAATCTAAAACTCTGGAATATTTGGAGGTATCAACAGGCTGATTTTCTGTTTGAGCTTGAGATAAAATATTTGAGAAACAGCCTGTTAGTATTAAAGCTAGTATAAGTATATGTAATCTCATGTTTTTAGGTTATATTATTAAGTGTCCAAATTAGTAAATTTTGCACTATATAAAATATTTTCACAGGTCTATTTACAAGTACTTTATTAACATATTTCATGTTGTTTATCTATAAGTTAATATTTGTTCTAAACATTATTTTTGTTGATAAATTTTATGTTAATAAAGAGTTTTTGGAAGAGTCTGTACTAAAAATTACATTTACATAATCATTGAATAATAAATTATATGCTAATTGCTAAAGAGCTTAAAAAAACAAATATTTCTGAATTTCTGATTTATATGTTTCAAATAGAGGACTTAATACGAAGTAACTCTTGTGATTATGATAAGTTAGAAATTAATCTGATTTCAAAGTTTAAACAACCCGAACAGGAAATGGCTGAGATTCGGAAATGGTATCAGGCACTTTGTAGAATGATGAATGAAGAAAGATTACAAAAAGCAGGACATTTACAATTTATAGCAAATCAAATTAAAGAATTAACCGATTTTCATTATCGTTTATTTGAGTTAACTGATGATAACGATTATAAAGAATTATATAATATTGCTTTTCAGGATATAGAACATTTTAGAAATAAACTTCCATCTAAACCAGATTCAGATATTGAAGTTTGTCTTTATGGATTGTATTCTTTATTGTTAATGCGACTTAAAAAGGTAAGCTTAAATGTTGAAACTCTCGAAGCCATGACTAATTTCAGTAATCTTATGGCATATTTGTCAAAAAAATATAAAGAATACGAAAAGGGAGAGTTGGAGATATAAGAAGTTGAAAGTGGCTAAATTACTTAAAGTGCCTTGAGTTATACAAAAATTTACAAATTTTCTAAAAGCATTTCGAAATTTAATGTATCTATTGGTGAAATATAGATGTCAAAGTAATCGTCATTTATATCTTCTTTTCCGATATTTAATAAATATTCAGTTATTTCATCATTTTCACTTTCAGCTATTGTATTATTTATTAATTGTTGAATTATTTCATCTTCGGTTGCGCTATTTTCGTTTAGTTGTATTTTGTTATTAATTGTAGATTTATTTATTATTTGTTTTTCATTTTTAATAATATTGTCTAGGTTTATCTTTTTGGCTGATATTTCAATCTTTCTATTTGTTTTATTAGACGAAATTTGATTATTTGGCTTAGTTGAATTAAAAATATAGAATACAACAAAAATTAAGCACGCAGCAGCAATTGAAGAATAAAAAGCAATGAGTTTGTTTCTACTTGAAAAAGTTTTGTTATTTGTTAAATGTAATGTCGAAGGAATGCTTTCGTTTTTATCGAAAGCCATATATTCATCTTTAAAATGTGCCACATATTCAGAAACCATTTTCTGTTTATTATTGTATTCTTGTTCAGTTGTTTCTGAAAGAACTTGTTCTTTCTCGCCAAAAGTTAAACTTTCCCAGGGTCGAGAGAAATCATTAAATTCTGATTTGTTATCTTGTGTGTTCATATATTATGGTGTGTTTGAATGTTGTTAATTTTTTTGAAAGTAGTTCAATTGCATAGAAAATTCGAGACTTAACTGTTCCTTCGGGGCAGTTAAGAATTTCAGCAATTTCTTTTACTGACAGTTCTTCCTGATATCTTAAAATAAAAGCTACTCTTTTTGATTCATCGAGTTCTTCTAATGCTTTATCTAATTGTTTTTTATAGTATGGTAAATCAATTTCTTCTAACAGATTGTTATTGTTTAAAATAAAATCTTCTTTAGTGATTTGTTCATTATATTTATTAGATGTTATTTCTTTTTTGAGTTCATTTTTACACATATTTAAAGCCATTGTATAGAGCCATGTTGAGAATGTTTTTGAAGTATCAAACATGCGAGCTTTTTCAATAACCTTTACAAAAAGATCGTGCATAAAGTCACGAGCTTTTTCTTTGTCTTTTTTAAGTATTCTGAAAAAGAAAAATTGTAATTTGTTACTATATCTTTTGTATAATTCCTCAAATGCTTTATTATCTGATTTACAAACAAGTTTTAGCAATTCCTCGTCGGAAAGTGAATAAAAATTGTTTGCGTTAAATAACTTCATTTGATGCCCTAATTATTTCCATTTTTTATAAGTGCAAATATTTCTAAAACCTGCAACTGTGTTAACGGTTGAATCAAGCAATTGGTATTCCGGATAATATAATAAATAAGGACTTGGTTTAATGTTATAAAATTGTCCGGCAAAATATTTTTCAATTGTTAAAACTGAATCTTTCGGTGCATTTTGATTCAATTTAATAATTCCGTATTTAATAAGTGTCCATTCCATGACTCTGTCTGAACGCCATTTGGAATATTGTTTGGCTTGGTTAATTGATACCCCAATTACTGGCATCTCTTGAAATTTGGGATTTCTAAAGTAATAGTCGCCTAAAATAGAGTTATTGTTATTCGGTTTTTTAAATAAAATTGTATCTGGCACAATAGAATTATACTCTTGAGAACTTGCACCATATTTTTTATTCATCCAAAATAGAAATTCCCTATAACTTAAATTGCTTATATTTTCTTTATCTAAATATACATTTTCAGCAATTTGTTCTGTACCTGGGGGATTTCCAAGTTTCTCAATACTGATTTCTGAACTTAGTTTACCTTTTTCGACATCTGGTATAATTTCAAATGTAAAATCATCAACCCATATTTTACCTTTTCCATTAAACAATATACCAAACATCAAAGTCTTGGGGTCATTTTTAATATCAGAAACTAACTCGTATTTTGTCCAATCTGTAGTTCCTTTTATCTTATTACTCCAAATATTTTTATTTACCATATTTTTCCCATTGCTTTTTCGTCCAAACAACCATAATCTTACTTCATTTTCAATATTTTCGGATTTTATATAAACTGATATTTTTATTGTAGTGTTCAAATAATTTTTACTTTTTATGGTTTGTGTAACGCTCAAATCTGCTTTACCAATTTCATTATTTAAATCAATTAATAATACATTCCCATTTTTAATGGGATCATTTACAATCGAAATTTTATAATTGTTAGCTTTATTAAATTGATAAAAATCCCAATTTTCTGGTCTATTAATTTCATTTTTAGCAGGTATTTCAAAACTTAGATTTTGTGGAGAAAAAAGTGGTTGTTTTAAAAATTTCCCTGTACAATGAACATTTGTGTCGACTATTTCAAATTTTGGATTGTCCAAATATATTTTTCCATTTCCAGAAATTAAAAAACCAAAATAAATTTTATCTGAATTTATTGGAATATCTATGACAGCATTATATTCTGTCCAATTTGTAGTTCCTTTAATTGGTCTATCAGCCATATTATCAAAACTAATTGGTCTATATTCATCTCCATCTACTCTAATCCATAATCCAGCCCATTTTTCTAATTCACTAGTTTTAACAAATGCGCTATATTTAATTCTTTTACCAAGATATCTATTTGCTGTTATTACTTGTGAAAGAACACCAAATTGTGAAACTTTTTTGATTTCGGTTTTAGATTTTAAAAAAGTAACATCTTTATTTGTTTCTTTATCATTCTCAATTCCAAAAATATAATCTGTAGAATTTTCATTAAGTTTCCAATCTTTAGGCAATGTGCTTAGGGAATCTTGTGCATACAGAGAAGTTAAAAATAAATTAATAAGAAAGGCTGATACAATAATTTTGGTTTTCATGTTTAAAATTTACTTATAATACACTTAACTAAAGAAAACGTTCATATAAAAGTAATAAAATAAAATATAGTTAATAAAATCTCATATCTAATTCTGCATATTAATAACTATTCAACTATTTTTGTCATCCGGAACTACGTTTTTTATAACTGTTGTTATAAAATCACTAATTTAAATAATTACACGTAAATGGAAAACCGGAATATCGATCTTATTCTTAAAGACGGTACAAAAATCACAGGAAAAAGTTTTGGGTTTAAAGGGTCAGCTTCTGGAGAAGTTGTGTTTAATACTGCCATGACCGGCTACCCCGAAAGCCTTACCGATCCTTCATATAAAGGGCAAATATTAGTTCTTACTTACCCGTTAATTGGAAATTATGGTGTGCCCGATTATAAAGCGGAAAATGGAATACTTGATTTTTTTGAATCTGAAAAAATTCATATTTCTGGACTAGTAATTTCTGATTACTCGTGGGAAAATAGTCATTGGAATTCACAAAAATCGCTTTCAGAATGGCTAATTGAACATAAAATTCCTGGAATTTATAGTGTTGATACAAGAGCTATAACAAAACACCTTAGAGAACAAGGATCTATGCAGGGAAAAATAGTTTGGAATAATGAGGATATTGAATTTAGCGATCCTAATTCCGAAAATCTTGCAGAACAAGTAAGTACAAAAGAAGTAATAGAATATGGTAATGGAAAGTATCGAATAATTCTGGTTGATTGTGGTGTGAAATTTAATATTATCAGAAGATTGTTAAAACGTGACACTACCGTTGTTCGTGTTCCTTGGAACTATGATTTTACAAATGAAAAATACGACGGACTTTTTATTTCAAATGGTCCGGGTGATCCAAAAAAATGCGAAGCTACAATAAAACATATTGCAAAAGCTTTTGAAAAAAATATTCCAATATTTGGTATTTGCCTTGGCAACCAATTGATGAGTCTTGCCTCTGGAGGTGATACATACAAATTAAAATATGGTCATAGAAGTCATAATCAGCCAGTATTGCAGGTTGGAACTAATCGTTGTTATATAACCTCGCAAAATCATGGATTTGCAACTGATGCAAGCACTTTAGGCGAAGAGTGGGAAGAATTATTTGTTAATGTAAATGATAACACTAATGAAGGAATTATTCATAAAACAAAACCTTTTTTCTCAACACAATTTCATCCTGAAGCTAGCAGTGGGCCAACGGATACAGATTTTCTGTTTGACAAATTTTTAAACCTAATTAAAATACAATTTGAAAATTAATTATTTTGATAATTTGGAAATTTAAAATTGTAA
>CAIQJL010000214.1 GCA_903872185.1 uncultured Bacteroidota bacterium
TAAATCGGTTAAATTATCAATTGCTATTATTTTATTGTTTAGCTCAACAGCCTTTGCTAAATCATTTTGTGCATAATAAATATTTGCAATTTCAGAAATTGTTTGAATGTGTGTAGAGTCTATAATTAATATCTGATTAAAATATTTTTTTGCATTTAAAGTATCACTTAATCTCATATAACATGTTGCAAGATTATAGTTTGCTTCAATGTAAGTTGGATTCACCTTTAAAGCTTTTTCAAACCATGGGATTGCAGTTTTTGAGTTATTGTAAAATGACAGGTAAATCAATCCAATATTATTCATTGAAGTAAAGTAATTTGGATAAATCTCAATAGATCTAGTATAATAAGATATAATTTTTTCAAGGTCGGCAGAATTTACTTTATTCTTTTTATCTGCGTTTTCTTTGATTTCGTTAAGTGAAAATGTTGCAAATGAAGTTTGAGCTTTTGCTGAATTTTTTAAATTATCAATATCAGCATTTAATAATGTTTTATAACTTTTCCATTGTGTATTTCGATTAATGGTTTGTATAGAGAAAACAACACAAACAATAACAACGATCCCAATAATTCTGTTTTTAGTTTTCCTATACACGGGAGACGAGACCAAGTATTTTTGTGTATATTGTTGAATAATTCCAGATAATGCAAGAAAAAAACCTAGAGAGGCTATAAAAATAAAGCGTTCGGCAACTATACCATTAATAGGAAAAAGAATATTTGAATAGACTGAAATACTAATTAGAAACAAAATTATTCCAAAAGCAAACAAAGTATTCTTTTTAAAATTTTTAAAAACAAATAACAAAATCCCAAATAAAAAAATAATAGAAAAATATACAATTGGTGAAGAAAATGACACAATACTTACAACATTATAGCCATAATAGAATAAAAGAGGATATGGAAAAAGCAACATTTTAAAATAATAAAGTAAAGTATATAATCCTGTTGCTAGTGTTATAGAAAAATTATTTATTTCATGTAACGGATTCTCAAAATAAAACAATATTTTTTGTTCGGCAGGTAAAATCCAATTCGGCAGTTTAATGGCAATATAACTAACAACTATTAAAAGAACTGTGCTTAATATTAATTTAAAATGTTTTTTAAAGAACTTTTCAGTATTATTTTCATTTAAGGTTGAAAAATAACAAACTAAAGGAATAATTGCAGCAAAGGTAATTCCATTTTCTTTTGTTAAACATGTAAAAAAAAATACTATTAATCCTATGGGCATCCAATACCATTTTTCGGTATGTTGAAATTTTAGAAAAATAAAGATTGTTGTAAGCCCAAATAAAAACACTAATAAATCTTCTCTGTTTTTTAAGCTATTTACTACTTCGGTATGTGTTGGGTGTGTGGCATATAAAACAAGAGCAGAAAACAATATCCAAAGCGGAATTTGTGGGAATATTTTTCTTGTTAATTTAAAAGCAAGTAAAACACAAAAACAATATAACAAAATATTTATTAAGTGACTTAATGCTGGTGAATTTCCCCAAATGCTTTGTTCAATTGCAAAAGTAGATCGAACTATTGGCCTATAGCCAAAAGTATTGTCTTTTTCTGTCCAGTAATGTGTTGTAAATATTTCTGGAATTGCAGAAATACCTTTTTTAATAGTTAGGTTATCGTAAACAACAAAATTATCGTCAAAATTATACCCATTCCACATTGTATTGGCATATAACAAAAATGAAATGATAAATAGCCAATGTGCCGCAGTAATTTTACTAAAAAAAGAGTTCTGTTGTGTTTTTGTTTTTTTCTTGTTCATGGCTAAAACTATAGCTCAAACCTACAAGAAATTTTGAAAATAAGCAAGCGTTTTATATTGTGACTAAAAATCAAATATAATTCCAATAGAAGGCAATACGGTCCCTGCCCCTTCTGATGATATTGTTCTTAATACATATTTAGTTGGATCGCTTGGGTCAATAACTTTATTTCCGGCTAAGTCTAAATTAGTAACACGTCCTTGTTCTTCAGATTTAAAATTATATGCATTCTGCACATCTAGATAAAATTTCAAACTACTTTTTTTAAAGTAAACTGTTTTATCAACCCTTAAGTCAAGTTGATGAAAAGGTTTAAATCTTTTTGAGTTTACATTGTTATAGTCTGTGTATGGTAAATTTGTTATATCCCATGCAGCAATTGAAGTTGATTTTTGTAAATCATAAGGAGTATAAGGTAACCCTCCTGCATAACGCCATTTTATTGCTGCACTCCAATTCTTTTTAAATTTTTTATTTGCTGAGATTATAAATATATGTTGGTTATCCCAAGATGATGGCGTATATTTTCCAACTTTATCTTTAAATTCTGATTTTGAATAAGTATACGATAAAATAATGTTTATATTTCCTTTAAATTCAGATTGCATTAAAAATTCTGCTCCATAGGCTTTACCTTTATTCGTTGATGAAACAGATTCGTTTCCAACCACTCCGAAATCTGCTGGCCGATATGCAAGACTTATAGAATCTTTAAGAGAGAATGGATAATTAGAATATAATTTCATAAAACTTTCAAGGGTAAAACGAATGCTTTTTGATGGCTGATATTCTAAACCACCAATTAAATGATCGCATGAAATATATTTAATGTTATTTAATTTGTTAATATATTCGCCAGCATTATTTTTATAACCTAATGTTGTAAGTGCTGGAAGCTGATAATATCTTCCAATATTTGTATTAATACTAACTTTTTCAGATAATCTATAAGCTGCAGAAAACCTTGGCGAAATCTGATTTAATGGATTTTGCATTTCGTTGTTATATTGTGCTCCATCTGCCCTAACACCTATTGACAGAGTCAATAAATCTGAAAAATATTTTTTACTAATTTGAGCAAATAATCCATATTTAATTAAATCAAGTGCTGCACTATAATTAATTGTATCAACTACGTTGTTATTAAAAGCTTTTTGAAAAGTAGTGTTATTATATTTTGCATAATCTAAGTTAACACCATAATTAAATTTTAATTCTTTTACAGATTGATAATTATTTTCTATTCTGAATTTGTTTTCCATTTCCTGACTTACATAATCGAGCATTCTATTGCTATCAATGGATTTATCATTGTTTAAATATTTATATTGACGGTTGTTAAGCATATTTCTGCTTAACACAATTAATGAGTAACCATTTTCCCTGTAATGCTTATAAACTCCTCCAACGGTATAACTCCATTGCTCATAAATTGGTAAATAGTTTAATAAATATGTTTGATATTCTGATGGATTTTTAATCTTTGTATCGAGTTTAAATTGATCCAGAGCACCTACACTAACAATAGTAATTTCGTTTTTATCATCAATTTTATATTTGCTTTTCCATTGATAATCATTATATGTTGGCAAAAATGGTAATCCTAAAGCTTTAAAAAGAAAACTCAAATACGAACGTCTAACTGAAAAAATGAAAGTTGTCTTTTTTGATAACGGTCCATCTGTAGTTAATGAAACCTCAGAAGCACCAAGAGTACCTCTGAATTTTAGTTTTTCAGAATTTCCATCAATTTGCTTAAAGTCAAAAACACCGCTTAAAGCATTACCACGATTAGAAGGAAAGGCTCCTGAGTAAAAATTTATTTCTCTGATAAAATCTGCATTTAGTATTCCATTTGTACCACCAGATGCACCTTGAGTGGCAAAGTGATTAATGTTAGGAAATTCAACATCGTCAAGATAAAACCTGCTTTCGTTTGATGCACCACCACGAACTATAATATCATTTCTTCCTGCTGAAGGTATTGCAGCAACACCAGGAAAAGATTGTACTATTTTAGAAATATCACGGTTAACACCTGCTGAATTTTCAATTTCGGAGATACTAATACTTCTTAGAGAAACAGGACTATCTTCTTTTTTTACAAATTTTTGAGCTGTAACATTAATCTCATTAAGTTCATATTTATGTTCAGAAAGTGGAATATCAACAGTAACTGTTTTTCCATTTATTACTTGAATATCTCCAGTAGTTAAATTTTCAAAACCAATAACTTTTATTGTTAAATGTATAAAGCCCGGTTCAATTCCACTTATTTCATATTTTCCATCTATATCTGACGAAGTACCTATTTTAGTTCCTTCAATTGAAATATTTGCAAATGGAATTTCTTCGTTATTTTTTGCATTTGTAATTTTTCCAGAAATTTTTCCTTGTTGTGCAAATATTGTAGCACAATAAAAACTTAATAAAATTATAAATATCGATTTCACAATTATTTTTTTGCAAATGTAATACGTAATATAGATTTATTCTAAATAATTTTATTAAATTTTGATAAAAATCTGATTTTGTTTAACTCGGGTGTTTATATTTTTAACTAATAATTAAGTTTTGGAATTTTTACGAAAATTATTAAAAACGTAATATTCTTAATAACAAAACATTGACTAAAACATGTTTTTAAGTTGTATAAATATTATCACGAATAGTTTTTATATTAAAAATTGACAAATATCTTTGCAAAATAAACCTATAAAAAATTAAAGTAATGGCATACATTATTAATTCTGATTGTACCGCTTGTGGAACTTGCATTGACGAATGTCCAGTTGGTTCTATTTCTGAAGGTGATATTTACAAGATTGACGCTGAAACATGTACTGATTGTGGTGCTTGTGCAGATGTTTGTCCAGTTGAGGCAATTCATCCAGCTTAAACTTTTTAAGTAAAATAAAAAAGGCTGACTCTAAGAGTCAGCCTTTTTTTATTGTGTTCTCAAAAAATGCAACTTTATTTATTTTGAATTAATGTTTTTAGTTCATTAATCTGTTTTTGCAAATCAATGTTTTGATTTTTCAAATCATTAATCATTATTTGTTGTTCTTGAACTGCTTTTACTAGCGGAACTGTAAATTCTGAATAACGTAAACTATATAATTCATTTTCGTCTTTTGGCTTTTCTATACCACTAAAATCATATCCAATTTCTTTTGCAGCTTCGCTTACTTCTTGAGCCAGAAAACCAGTCATTCTGATTTTTTCAATATCGTATTTTCCATCCCAATCAAGATCCTTTTTTCCACTTTTTTTAATCATTTCATTTTGACGATGAATATTTAGATTATAAGTTACAGGTCTTAAACGAGTAATAAAGTCAAGGCCAGGAACATCCTCTTTAACATTATCTTTAATTCTTTTATCACTATATGTTGACCATGCAACCTGACCGCCAATCCAATTTACGCTTGAATTTCCAATTTCCATGCGGTTAGAAGCCTCAACCATTCCTCCTGACCAATATCCGATACAAGTAGTATTATTTAGGTTACTAGACATAAAGTAGGCACCGTTGCCAAAACTACTATTACTATTTCCCGTTATGTTATTAGATAGAGCATTAAAACCATAAGAAGAATTATAAGAACCTGTTGTAACATTAAGTAGAGAAGCATAACCGCTAGCTGTATTTTCAGTTCCTATTGTATTATTGAGAAGCGAAACAGTTCCCAAGGCTGTATTGTAAGCTCCAGTTGTATTTGAATCAAGTGAAGAAGCGCCAATAGAAGTATTATAATCCCCAGTAGTATTTTTATAAAGTGACATTGCTCCTAAAGCTGTATTATAAGTTCCAATAGTATTTGAGTAAAGTGACCAAGTTCCTACAGCAGTATTCTCAGATCCTGAAGTATTATATCCCAAAGCAAAATATCCAAATGCTGAATTGTTTGACGCTCCTATATTTGACATTAACGCTTCAGAACCAAAAGCCGAATTGTAAGACCCTGTAGTATTTTGAGTAAGTGACAAAACGCCAGTCGCGACATTACCCTCTCCAGTTTGATTATATGTAAGCGCATTAAAACCTATTGCTGTATTATAATTTCCAAAGTTATTAAATAAAAGAGACTGAGTACCTACAGCAGTATTTCCATTACCTGTCATATTATTAAACCCAGTTTGATATCCTACTAATACATTACTCATTCCACTAGTATTCATCAAACCTGCCTGATATCCCATAAAATTATTATAAAGCCCTCCACCAGCAACATCAATATTTTGTCCACTTTCATGTCCAATAAAATAATTACTAGGAGTTAAACGCATATAACTAGTAGAAGAACTTGCACCAATATTTCCAACACCAAACCCAGCAAGAGTATCACCAGTAAAAATTCTAGTACTATCCGGAGTAACTTTTAAATAATTATGAGTAAATCCTTTGGCATTGTTTCTTCCACTTACAGCAAAACCACCTCTATTTGACTGAATAGCATCATCGTTTACAAAAACATTAACGCTATCTTGATAAACAACAAAAACAGTTTGCCCTAATTTATTTTTAACTTCAAAAAGAGGTTCAGTAGCTAATGCTGTTGCACTTCCTTGAACAACCATCCTTCCTAAAGGGCTAGCTGTACCTACACCAAATCTTTCATTTGAGTTATCCCAAATCAATTTTGAATTACCACCAAAAACTCCAGCATTATTAAACTGGATGGTTTTATTCAATCCAGCAGGAGTTCCAGAGTTTAAATCAGCTGAAGGTGCCCAATTTGTTCCATTAAATTTTAACGTCTGACCATTAGTTGCTGCCATTGAATTTAACTTTACAGCTGTAATATTACCATCAGCAATTTTTAGAGTTGTTACAGCATTATTTGCAATTGTTAATGCGCCAGAACCAGTAACATCACCAGTATGAGTTGTATTTGGGCTAGAATTATTTACAGTAAATGTAGGATATGATCCTGTGATTGAAATTCCAGTTCCACTTGTCATTGTAACTATTTGATTGGGATCTGTATTTGTTATTGTTGATCCTGTAACATTAATCCCTGTTCCAGCAACATAATTTGCAGTACCAGCAACAGAAGAATAATCTGATTTTGCAGCATTTAGAGCATAGGGTACGGATAGTAATTGTGTTGTTCCCATATTTAAATAAGAAGTCCCACCAGTTGGATCGGCTTCTACTTTAATAAAATGAGAAGCAGTATTCCAGTTAATTGAAGAGAAGGTTCCATAGGTTGCAGTACCCGAACCAACATTAAGTGTAACTATTCCAAAAGTATTAGTTGTTACATTATGAATTTCGGTATATACAACAGTGCCACTAACCGAGCCTGAAATAATACTTAACTTAAAACCTACTGCTTGGGATAGCAAAACATTACCACTTGCATCACGAACTACTGCCTGATATTGAAATGATTGTGGCGATTGACTATATGTTGCTATACTAGCTGCAATGCAGAAAATTGAAAGTATAATTTTTTTCATATTTTAATATTTATTTGTTTATCAAATATATGAATTAAATTTACATATCTATAACTTTAAATATATTATATAGTTTATGGAGCAATATACTCTTTAGTATATTGTATAAAAAAAGCCGGAAAATCCGGCTTTGCTTATTTCTTAATTGAAATTAATTTTTTGACTAATATCGTTTCATTGACTTTTATCATCAGAAAACAATTGCCACTGATAATTTGTTTAGGAGAGATATTAAAAAGGTGTTCTCCTTCTAACATAAAAGTGTTATTTGTTTTTAAAATAGAATGTCCGAGATTGTCAAACAATTCATAACTTACATCAGAGGGTTTTGTTAGATTTAATTTCACGTTAATATTTGAAATAAATGGATTAGGATAAACTTCTAAACTAACACCATTAATTGATATTTGTGAAACATAACTAGCAGAATCTTTATAAATACCAACTATAGTATCAACTAAGAAATTAAGATTTGGTAAGGTGTCATTTGCAAATACAGTTATATTACTATAAGTACTAAAAATAGGAAAGCCCGGAATTTGAACAATAAGATGATACCCAGTATCTGCAACAAGGTTTGTAAAAGTATAAAGACCTGTAGTATCAGTAAAAGCGCATTGAACTGGAACATCATTAGGCTCTTGTTCAATTATAATTTCTGCTCCGGGTACCGGTTCACCTGCAGCTTTTGCTCCAGTTAACATAAGAACTGTTCCTGTAATTGAACCATTGCCAGTTGTTATAGGATTTATACTTACCAAGCTTAAATCAATATTTAATGAATCGTTACATGAAAGAACTAATGGAATTGCATTAAGCCATTCAAAAGTATTGTCAAAATAACCATTTAATAAATTAGGGAAATTTGAAGGGTTAATAATATTTGCTTTTACATAATAAGTACCTGGCATTAAATTAATGAAATTCCATGAAGAAGCTGAATTAGTTGTAGTGCTTACAGTATCCATCTGAGCTGCTCCAGTGCTATTTGTTCTAAATAATAATACTTCTGCTTCATTAGATGGTATAGTTCCTCCGGAATAAGATACCTGACCCCATAATTTTGGAAGCGAGGAAGAAGGAAATAAATTATAATATTGAATATCAGTACAACCATGTGCATCATTAACAGTAACATCATAAGGTCCCTGCGATAATCCAGTTAAAACAGAGTCAGTCATACTATTATTCCAATTGAAAGAATATGGAGTAACACCACCAGATGCTGATAAATGTATTATACCATCATTATTTGTACAAGTTGGTTGTGTTACTGAGTTACCAACAGAGAAAAATGGTGGCTCAACAATAGAGTATGTTGAATGAGGCAAATAACAATAGTTAGCATCTTTTATAAATATATTATATGTACCCTCTGTTAAAGAAAAAATAGTATCGTAAGTAGACCAACCATTAATATTCATACTATCTAAATTAAAATAATATGGAGGTGTACCACCTGTCATGCTAATTGTTATCATTCCGTCAGCGAAACCAAAACAAGAAATATCTTTAGGAGTAATATTTGCAATAAGTTGTGATGGTTCAGTTATTGTATTATTTTCAGTTAATGTACAACCATTTGCATCTGTAATTGTAACTGGATAATTCCCTGCATGTAAATTATATGCCATAAAACCTTGATTGCTACTTAACGGAGGTCCCCATA
>CAIQJL010000215.1 GCA_903872185.1 uncultured Bacteroidota bacterium
TGTTCCTGTTGCTATTAATTCATAAATTGTTTGGCCCGCTCCTGTGATTGCAAAATCGCATAACTCCATTAAATTATGCATTTTATTAGCATCAATATTTGAATAATATATAATCTTATCGCTATCAATCAATCTTTCATGATTTCCTGAAACAACAACGTGTATTATTAATTCGCTTTCAATACTCCGAACTTTATTAATAACCTCATTTATCAGCTCACTATAATTAACTCCTCCTAAGGTTATTAATATGTTTTTAACTTTTAATGAAATTTCCTTTTTGGTTTTAATCTGAAATGCTTTTCGTAACAATTGATACTCAACACCAGCTAATACTTTGTTTCTAAAAATTAACTTATTATAATAATCAGCTTCAATACCAATTGACCCATTAATAATTATTCCTTCTGGATAGTTAAGTCTGAAGTAATCATCAAAAAACACAGGTACTTCACACAATTCAACTGCTTTTTCATAATAACCTAAAGAAGCAAGATACGAATCTATTACTATTATTTGTGAATTTCTAGC
Organism: uncultured Bacteroidota bacterium; assembly: GCA_903872185.1. GTDB lineage: Bacteria > Bacteroidota > Bacteroidia > Bacteroidales > GWA2-32-17 > GWA2-32-17. The sequence continues at coordinate 532 of CAIQJL010000215.1, forward strand.
TATCTCTTCAAACAAATCCTTGTTAGAAAGCCAATTTAATGGTATGATATTTTCAATTGCTGATTCATTAAAATTGCTTTCGCAATCTAAATAAATTGTAACATCAAATCCTTTTTCAATAAAGCCTTCAGCTAAAGAAACGCACCGTGTTAAGTGGCCCCTACCAGTTGTTTTATGCCACTCGGTAAAAAAGCATATTTTCATTCCGAGGCATTTATTAATAATTTTAAGACTTCAACGCATTAGCGCCACTTACAATTTCAAGAATTTCGTTTGTAATTGAGGCTTGACGTGCTTTGTTATATGTTAACTTCAAATTGTTAATTAGTACCGTTGCATTATCTGTAGCTTTATGCATCGCTGTCATTCTTGCACCTTGTTCTGAAGCATAGCTATCCAATAGTGATTTAAAAAGCTGAGTTTTTAAAGTTTTTGGAATTAACTGGCTAACTATTTCCTCTTCATCTGGTTCAAAAATATAAAATTTACGTGTGCCTTTTCCTGCAACAGTTTTATTTATTGGAACCGGAAGATATTGTTCGGTAGTTAAAATTTGAACTCCAGCATTTTTAAATTTATTGTAGAGAATATCAATACGATCATATTCGTGTAAAGAATATTTCTGCATTAACTCATCAGCAAATTTAGCTGTAGCAAGATATTTAAGATTGTCGAAAATTTTATTTTCAAAACCTGCTACAGGGTAGTTTTTTGATTTTAAAAAATCAGCCCCTTTTTTTCCAAAGCAATAAAAATGAACTTTTTTAGCAGCAAACTGAACAGGAAAAGTTTCCTCGGCATATTGTAAAGCACGACGAATTACATTAGAATTAAACGCACCACACATTCCTCTATTAGACGTAACTACAATTAAAAGTACGTTTTTAATTTCGCGATGCTTTATAAATGCATTTTCGTTTGCATTATCGAGATTACCGCAAACTTCTGCAAGAACTTCCTGAAGCTTATTTGCGTAAGGTCTCATTTTCAGTACAGCATCCTGCGATTTGCGCAACTTCGCAGCAGACACCATTTTCATGGCACTGGTAATTTGCTTAGTTGAACTAACCGATGCAATACTGTTTCGTATCTCTTTCAAATTCGCCATACTCTTTTATTCTTTCAACTTTTTTTGCCACTAAAACTCAAAACCACTAAATTTCACAAAATCCTTATTGTCAGCTTAATAAACAATAAAATTCTGTCGACTTTCAAACTTTTAACTTTCTGACTTTTAACTTATACAACTTTAAATTTTGAAGAAATTTCTGCTGCAACTTTTTCAAGTATGCCAGTAACTTCATCGTTTATAATTCCTTTGCGCAATGTTTCTAAAGTATCTGCATGTTTAGTCCTCAAATATTCTAAATAATCGCGCTCAAATTCTACAACTTTTTTAACTGGAACATTTTTAAGTAATCCTTTTGTTCCGCAATAAATTATTGCAACTTGTTCTTCAACTAAAACAGGTGAATATTGACCTTGTTTTAGAATCTCAACATTTTTTGCACCTTTATCAAGTACTGCTTTTGTTGCAGCATCAAGGTCGGAACCAAATTTAGAGAAAGCCTCTAATTCGCGATATTGTGCCTGGTCAATTTTTAATGTACCAGCTACTTTTTTCATTGATTTAATTTGAGCATTTCCTCCAACACGTGATACCGAAATACCAACGTTAATAGCAGGACGAATACCTGAGTTGAATAAGTTAGATTCAAGATAAATCTGACCATCGGTAATAGAAATTACATTAGTTGGGATATATGCTGAAACGTCACCTGCTTGTGTCTCAATGATAGGAAGAGCAGTTAATGAACCACCACCTTTTACCATTGGTTTTAATACCTCTGGCAAATCATTCATTGTTCTAGCAATCTCATCAGATTCTATAACTTTTGCAGCTCTTTCTAACAAACGTGAATGCAAATAGAAAACATCACCAGGATAAGCTTCACGTCCCGGTGGACGACGAAGTAATAAAGAAACTTCACGATATGAAACTGCTTGTTTCGACAAATCATCATAAACTATAAGAGCATGACGACCAGTATCGCGGAAAAACTCACCAATAGCGCAACCTGCAAATGGAGCATAAAACTGCATCGCTGCAGGATCACTTGCTGTTGACTCAACGATAACAGTGTAATTCATTGCACCGTTTTTCTCAAGTGTTTTAGCAATGTTTGCAACTGTTGAACCTTTTTGTCCAATAGCTACATATATACAAAAAACAGGTTGCCCTTTTTCATAAAATTCGCGCTGATTTATAATTGTATCAATTGCAATAGCAGTTTTTCCTGTTTGACGGTCACCAATGATTAGCTCACGCTGACCACGACCAATTGGAATCATTGCATCAATTGATTTTACTCCTGTTTGCAAAGGCTCTTTAACTGGCTGACGATAAATAACACCTGGGGCTTTACGCTCTAAAGGCATTTCATAAAGTTGACCAGAAACTGGTCCCTTACCATCAACAGGCTCGCCAAGAGTATTTATAACCCTACCTAGTAAACCTTCGCCAACCATAATTGAAGCAATCTGTTTGGTTCTTTTTACTTTATCACCTTCTTTAATTCCTTCTGACAAACCAAGCAACACAACTCCAACATTATCTTCTTCAAGATTAAGAGTGATACCTTTCATACCGCTTTCGAACTCAACCATTTCATTTACCTGAACGTTTGATAGGCCGTAAATTCTAGCAATACCATCACCAACCTGAAGTACTGAACCAACTTCGCTTAAGTCAGCATCAGCAGTGAGTCCTTTTAACTGATTTTTTAAAATTTGGGAAACTTCACCCGGTTTAATTTCTGCCATATAAATAATTCTTATTCGTTTTCAAATTGAGTATTAATTAATTCCTGACGTACTTTTCTAAGACGAGTTTGAACACTCGAATCATATTGTAAATCTTCTACCTGTAAAACAAAACCACCAAGAATTGAAGGATCAATTATTGGTGTTAATTCAATTGTTTTATTGTATTTGCTTTGTAAAAAAGCAGCTATTTTATTTTTTGTAGCATCGTCAATTGCAATAGGAGTAACAAGAGATGCAGTTATAATTCCTTTGTGATTTCTATATTGATCTAAAAAGTTTCTTGTAATATCTTCTAATCTACTTTCTCTGCGATGAGTGATGAGTAAATCCAGAAATTTAACTGTAAGAGAAGATAATGATGTTGAAAAAGCAGCTTTAAAAATATTTTGTTTCTCAGATGGTTTAATAATTGGGCTAAGTAATATCTGGTTAAATTCTGGAACAGATTTAACTATGCTATCAATAAAAAGCATATCGTTTTTCACATTCTCCAGAAGGTTGTCTTCTACGGAAGCCTGTATTAAGGCTTTAGCGTATCTTACACCAATTTTACTATAGTTCATCCTTAATTTAAATTAATGTCTTTAATAAGACTTTCAATATATTCCTTTTGGCTAGCATCTTTTGAAAGTTCCTTTTTAAGAATTTTTTCTGCAATCTCTACTGATAAAAATGAAATCTGATTTTTAATATCTGTAAGTGCAGCCATCTTTTCACCTTGAATTAACGATTTCGCATTTTCAACTATTTTTCCTGCTTCAACACCTGCTTGAACTTTAGCATCAGAAATAATTTTGTCTTTTATTTCGCGTGCTTCTTTTAACACGATATCGCGTTCTTTACGAGCTTCGTTAATTATTTTTTCATTATCAGATTGCAATTTAGCCATTTCTTCTTTGGCTTTTTCTGCTGATTTAAGAGCATTTTCAATATTATCTTCACGCTCTTTAATCATTTGAAGAATAGGTTTCCATGCATATTTTTTTAGAATAATTAATACTAACGTAAAAGATAGTAACATCCAAAAAATGAGGCCTATTCCAGGGGTTACGAGTTCCATAATTTATTTGCGATTTGTAAATATTGTTTAATAATAATTAATTTTAAAACTTGCAAAGAAAGCCAACCGCCTTCTTTGCAAGTATTTCTTTCTTCTCTATACGAAAAGAATTAACAAACAAACAACAATAGCAAAAAATGCAACGCCTTCAACAAGAGCAGCAGCGATAATCATGTTTGAACGAATATCACCTAAAGCTTCTGGTTGTCTAGAAATTGCTGTTAAAGCACTAGCACCAATGTTACCAACACCAATACCTGCACCAACTGTAGCAATACCTGCACCAATTCCAGCACCCATTTTTGCAATAGCTGTGTTTGCAAGAACTTGTAGAATAATTGTTAATGAAATCATAAATTATTGAGGTTTAAAGAAATTTTTAATGATGTTCTTCGGTGGCCAATCCGAAATAAATAGCCGAAAGTAATGTAAATACATATGCCTGAATAAATGCAACAAGAAGTTCGAGCATTGTCATAAAAAGTGTGAAAATAACTGATAGGATAGATATCCCATAACCTGCGCCAGGACTCATTTCTCCAAAAATAAAAATAAGACTAAAAAATCCTAAAGCAATAATATGTCCAGCAGTTATGTTCGCAAAAAGACGAACCATAAGAACAAATGGTTTTGTTACAACTCCAATAATTTCAACTACTGGCATTAATGGAATTGGAATTTTTAACCACCAAGGAACTCCAGGAGCATTTATTATATGTTTCCAATAGTTTGCATTTGCATTTACTGTAGTAATCACAAATGTAAATAACGCTAAAATCATTGTTATTGCAATGTTTCCGGTTAGGTTTGCACCACCAGGAAAAATAGGTATAAGACCTAATAAATTAGAAATAAAAATGAAAAAGAAAATTGTAAGCAAATAAGGAAGATATTTCTCGTATTTATGGCCAATTGAAGGACGAGCAATATCATCGCGAACAAAAATAATTAATGGCTCCATCCAAGACTGTAGTCCTTTTGGTGCTTTATCTCTTCTCTTTCTATATGCTTTTGAGACACTTAAGAAAATCCAAAGCATAAAAGCAAACACAAGCAATAATTCTAGAACTACCTTTGTAATAGAAAGATCTATCAAGTAAGGTGCTGTTTCATCTATTTCGCCAGCTTCATTTACTTCTACAATTTTTCCTTTGTGAGGGCCTTCTATTTCAAGCTTAAATCCATCATAAACAGCTTCGCCATGATGAAATTTTGAAGACATAAACACATGTAAACCTTGATTTTTTTCGCTTCTACTATATAAAATAACAGGAAGAGGTATGCTTATATGGGTTCCGTTAAATTTAGCAATATGCCATTCGTGGTTGTCAAGTACGTGATCTATAATAAAATCACCTGGCTTAAAAGCTTTTTCGTGACTAGCACCAGCTTCAGATTTTGTTGAATCAACTTCAGTTTCGTTTGCCCATATTTTAGTAGTCAAAAACAGTAAAACTGTAACTAAAAAGATGTTGCGACAATATTTTAATAGCAATATCATGCGATAATTTCGTTTTTTAAAAGCAAACAAAAATAATCAAAAATATTTGTAGACAATATTATAATGAATTTTTTTAAAAGATAATCTATAATCTACTGTTTTACAACATATGAAAAATAAAAAACAAAGCAATTCATCAAAAAATTGATTTTAAAAATCTGTTTTTTCGGAAAAGACTATTTCTCCTCCTTCTTTTCCTGCACCAGGACCTGTTTCTATTAGCCAGTCGGCACATTTAATTAACAATGGATCATGACTTACACAAATAATAGAACTTCCGTTTTTAATAATCTGTTGAAATAATTTTATTAACTTTTCAATATCGTAGGCATGAAGTCCGCCTGTTGGTTCGTCCAAAAGATAAAGAGTTTTACTTTTAAAAGACTCACTAATTGCTTTTGTTAATTTAAGTCGTTGCATTTCACCAGACGAAAGAGTATTTAAAGGTTGACCAAGTGTTAAGTATCCTAACCCAATTTGTTCCATTAATTGCAATAGCGGATTTAACTTTGCTTTGTTTTTCTCAGATATGTTATTTTCAAAGAATAATTTTAGCTCAGAAAATGATTTATTTAACAAATCACCAATAGAAAACCCATCAATTTTTATTTTCAAAACATTTTTGTTATATCTCAGCCCATTACAAATTTCGCAAGTCACTTTTGCATCAGTAAAATAATCAAGGCTTACAGAAAGGTTTCCTGTTCCATTGCAATTAGAACATTGTCCGTCTTTAGTATTAAAAGAAAAATGTGATGATTTAAAGTTATTTGTTATCGCTACGGGTGATTTTGCAAATGTATCGCGAATTATTTCAAATATTCCAAGATATGTAGCCGGAATGCTTAAAGCAGACTGAAATGGCATTTCCTGCTCAACATAAACTATCTGCTCAAATTTATCGAAACTTGAAATGTTTTCACAGCTAACAGGTTTTCCTGCCAAATATGATTCATAAATAACATCGTTCAATAAACTAGTTTTGCCACTCCCACTTACTCCAGATATAACGATAAACCCTCCTAGTGGAATTTCTAAACTTATTTCTTTTAAATTGTTTGCACTTGCTTTTTGTATTGTTAACCCCTGTGTTAATGTCGAATTAAATAGCAAGCTCTCTGATTTTTTTCTTTTTGAAAGAACTTCTTTAGGAATTCCTTTTTCAATAATGTTTCCTCCATTTTTTCCTCCCTCTGGACCCAGTTCAATCGTATAATCAGACATAGAAATAAGCACCTCTGATTGTTCAACCATTACGACTGTATTTCCTGCATTTTTTAATCCTGAAATAACAGATTTTATTTTTAACAAATCACTTGAATGAAGTCCGAAAGAAGGTTCATCAATTATATATGTAATGCCTGTTAATCCAGAACTAAATCCGGCAGCTAATTGCAACCGTTGAAATTCTCCTCCAGAAAGAGTTGAGATCACTCGATCTATAGAAATATATCCTAACCCAACATTTAACAATGGTTCAAGTAAAGACATTATTTCTTTCGAAAGGGTTAAAGCAGTTGAGCTTTGTTGATTAGTTAAAAAATTTCTTTCAAAAAATTTATTGTCATTAAATAATTGATAACATTCTTCTATTGAAAAAGATGAAAAGGTTGAAATATCAATACCGGCAATAGTAACAGAAATAGATTCAGGATTTAATCTTTTTCCATTGCAAGCAAAACATTTTTCCTGTTTCATTAAAGAAAGCATTGCTTCTCCACGACCATCATTATGTTTGCGAAAATATTCATCATTAACAAGGTTCACAAATCCTTTCCACTCAGTTTTAAATTTATGAGTACCCTCAACATTTCCGCGTTTATAATTCCAGTCAACATCAATCGTTTCAGAAGAACCATACATTGCAATTAGCTTTTCATTTTCAGATAACAATTGCCACGATTTTTCAAAATCAATATTCAGTAATTTGCCAACCGTGATTATTGCAGCAACATATTGTCCAAATGGATCGCCATAAAACTTGCCGGTTTTAGAACCATTCATGGCTCCATTGATTAAAGACATTTCTTTATTAGAAACTAATTTATATGGATCACAAGTTGTTCTATTTCCCAATCCCTTACATTCAGGACAAGCACCACTTTCATTATTAAATGAAAACGCAGAGGCAAAAAGCGGATTAATATTTTCTGGATATTTTCCTGCGCGACTATAAAGTAATCGTAACAAATCATAAATACCAGTAAAAGTCCCAACAGTAGAACGTGGATTTGAGGTTACTCTTTTCTTTTGAATACAAACTGCTGGTGTTAAACCAAAAGCTGAAGTAATTTCCGCATTACCTGTTTTTCCAATAAATTGCCGGATATAAGAAGAAAGGCTGTCGTTAAACCTTCTTTGACTTTCAGCATTTAAAGTATCAAAAACTAGAGAAGATTTTCCACTTCCTGAAACTCCACAAACTGTTGTGATTTTATTTAATGGAAATGTTACATTTAAGTTTTTTAAATTATGGGTAGTAATTCCATTTAATTCTATTTCTTCTTTGAAACAAGCGTGGACGCTAGTTTTAGAATCATTGATTTGTGCAAAGCGTCCACACTTTCCACCATCATTTGTAATATGTTTTTTTAGTTCTATTCCGGTAATGCTTTTATCACAATTAGCAAGCTCTTGTGGATTACCAGAAAAAATAATCTGTCCTCCTTCATCGCCACTTCCAGGACCAAGATCTATGACATGATCTGCAGATAAAATAAAATCTGCATGGTGCTCAATTGAAAGAATTGTATTTCCTTTTTCAATTAGTTTTTTAAGAGCAAAAAGTAAAACTTTAATGTCAGCTAAATGAAGTCCTGTTGTTGGTTCGTCAAGAATATAGAGAATTTGACCAGCAGAAGTCTTTACAAGTTCTGTAGCTAGTTTTACGCGCTGTGCTTCGCCACCTGAAAGAGTATTACTTGATTGCCCTAGTTTGATATAGCCCAATCCTAAATCAAGCAATACTTGTGTGAATTGTGTTATTTTCTTTTCTTTTTCAAAAAATTCATGCGCTTCTTTTATTGAAAAATCAAGTATTTCAGAAATGTTTTTCTCTTTATATTTAATTTCAAGTGTTTCTTTGTGAAATCGTTTCCCCTCACATTCTTCACAAATAACCTCTACATTTCCCAGAAAGTGCATGCCTACTTCTTGTACGCCAGCCCCCTCGCATGCTTCACATCTGCCACCTTTTACTACAAATGAAAACTGACCTTTTTTGTAGTCTCTATTTTTTGATTCGGGTTGTGCTGCAAATAAATCTCGAATATAATCGGACATGCCCGTATAAGTTGCCGGATTACTTTTAGGTGTTCTTCCAATTGGTGATTGATCGAGATGAATAACTCTTCTAAAAATCTCTGTACCATGTGATTTATTAGAAACGGATTTTTCGAGAAATTCTTCAATCAAACTTGATTTTCCACTTCCAGAAACACCTGTTATTACATTAAAACAATTTGCCTTAAATTCTACAGTTATATTTTTTAGGTTATGTTTAGTTGCGTTTGGGATGCCAAAATATTTTGAGGTCGCACTTCGACTTCGCTCAGTGTGACCATAGTTGAAAGTTTCTTTATTAGTTAGAAAATTATATGTTTTACTGTTTTGAATAGAACTTTTAAGAAAATCTTCCAGACTTCCACTAAAAAGTATTTCCCCACCTGCTTCGCCTGGTCCCGGACCAATATCAATAATATAATCTGCTTCAAGCATCGTTTGTTTATCGTGCTCAACAACGATTACAGTATTTTTATTTTCTACAAGTGATTTAATTACTTTCATTAATCGTTGATGATCTGCCGGATGAAGTCCTGCACTAGGCTCGTCTAAAACATATAGCACATTTCTTAAGCCTGTTGCTGCCTGATTTCCTAATCTTATTCTTTGAAATTCTCCACCCGAAAGTGTTGTTGATTCACGATCCAATGACAAATAACCTAAACCTAAATCAATAAGAACTTGTGTGCGGTTAAGAATAAGTTCACGAATAGGTTCAACAATTTCTTTTTCCTGAGACGAGATTTTTAACTCTTTAAAATATTGAAAAATCTGATTAATGTTATATTCAGTAAAACCAGAAATGTCTTTACCCCATAACTTTACTGAAAGGGATTGTTCATTCAACCTTTTTCCTTTACATTGCTTACATTTAAACGATCTAACAAATCGAAGAATGTTTGGATTTCTATCACGTTTCAAAATTTCTTCCATTACAGGGATTATCCCTTTGTAATATCCTTCCTCGCGTGGTTTGGCCGTTATGCCAGTCCACTTCATTCGTGACTCAAGAGTGTGTTTACCAAATGGAATTTTTATTTTTTCGGTACCATACCAAATAATATTTTTCTGATACTCTGTTAACTCATTCCAAGAAATATCAACATTAAAACCTTCAGAATTGCAAACATCATTCAGAATATCAATTGTTACTTGTGAATAAATAATGTAACCATTTGGAGTTGACAAAACCATACAACCTTGTCGCAATGATTTTAAAGCATCAGAAATTATTAATTCTGAATCAATTTTATCCTCTACCCCTAACCCTTTACAAATAGGACATTGCCCTTGAGGTAAATTAAATGAAAAAAAACTACGATTTATTTTTAAATTTTCAATTTCTGACTTTCCAAGTCTGGCAAATAACAATCTCAAATAATCATAAATTTCAGTCAAAGTACCAACTGTTGATCGAGGATTTTGAACTGAATTTTGCTGACTTACTGCAATAACGGGAAATAAACCACTTATTTTCTTAACATGTGGTTTTCTTAATTTTTTTCCAACCTGGTGGCTTCCAGAAAGAAAGTTTTCGAGAAATAACCTTTGACCCTCTCTGCAAATAACATCATACACAAGACTGGATTTTCCACTACCAGAAACTCCTGTAACAACGGTTAACTTATAATGCGGTATTTTAACACTTACATTTTTTAAGTTATTTTCGGTTGCGTTTTCTATGATAATTTCAGGATTCAAGTCTTGTTATTTTGGGTTGAAATTAGAAAATATTATTTAAAAAAATTTAATAACTCAATCTATAAAGTCTAAAAACTCATTTATTTTTTTCTTTATTTTGCCATCGAAAACCAAAAGCTATGAAATACAAACAAAACCAACATCGTTCAATCCTACATTTTATTGTTATGCCTGTGATTTACAGCCTTATTATTCCTATTGTAATTCTCGACATATGGATTGAAATTTATCATCGCATTTGTTTTGCTGCATATGGTATTCCTTATGTAAAAAGAGGTAAATACGTTAAAATAGACAGGCATAAACTGCAATACCTTAAGCCTTATGAAAAATTTAACTGCATGTATTGCGGTTATGCCAATGGGTTACTTCAATACTCGTGTGTAATTGCCGGTGAAACTGAAAAATACTGGTGTGGAATAAAGCACCAACTTAATGAGGAATTTTGTGAACCTCAACATCATGCCGAATTTATTCCATATGGAGATGAAGATGCTTATAAAAAATTAGGTTGAAAAATTACTGTTTCTCGTTTATTCCTTTTAATAATATTCTTGCAATATTAGATGCATGGCGGTTTATGGCATTAAACATTCCCAGCAATTCCATATGAAATCTGCTACTGTCAACAGATTGCTGAACTTCACCCGCAAGCCTTAAAAAATGACTTTTTTCGAGCTCAATTGCTAAATCGCTGTATTTCTTGCCTTTTTTATTTATGACTTTGGCCTTTTCTAAATTAACATCACGAAATACTTCAATGGCTCTGGATAATTGTTTTTGACATCGATTATGAAAATCAACTATTTCTTTTTTTCCTTCATTACTGAAACTATGGCCGCTAACAACCCACTCTTTTGCTTTTGGCAAAAGATTAACAGCAACTATATCTGCCATTTGCTCAAGCTCTTTAACAACAGATAACATTTGAAACGCTTCATTTGTATTTTCTTCATGAACATTTAATCGACTGATTTTTATTAAATATTCAGAGGTTCTATCACGTAAATAATCAACGAGTTTTTCATTCTTTTCAACTTCTGGTATAACATTTCCTTCATTTAGTAGAAACGGTAACAAAACATCATTAACCATATCCTGCACAATATGAGCTATACGAATTGTTTCCTGTTTTGCAAGATTAAGCGCCAGTGGCGGTGTTGATAAAATATTATCATCTAGAAATTGTACGGAAAGAAAAGTTTGTGTATTTGCTTTTTTAGTTGGTACAAGCTTGTCAATAAGTTTTGCAAATAGACTTGTAAATGGCAGTGAAATAATTGTTAACCCTAAATAAAACAATGTATGCGAATTTGCAATTTGTCTGGGAATTGCAACAGAAGCACCTGCAGTTGCTTCAGAAACAGAAACAGACCTAACCAAATCAGCAAAAGCAGGAATCCACCAAACAATTAATCCAGCACCAATTATCCTATACACAGTATGAGCAACAGCAACTTTTTTTGCTTCGGTAGAAACACCTACGGATGCAATAATTGCCGTAACAGAAGTCCCAACGTTTGCACCAATTAACAATGGAATTGACGCTTCTAACGAAAGTAATCCTTGCGAACCAAGAATTATTACAATACCAATAAAGGCGCTTGCGCTTTGTGTTATAGCTGTAAATATTATGCCTGCAAGAACACCAATAAGCGGATTTTCCATTTCAAGCAAAGCATCTATTACCGGCTGAAAAGTTTTTAAGGGCCCTATTGATTCTGACATTAACATTAAGCCCAGAAACAATAATCCCAGACCAGTTATTATTTGTCCCAAATGTTTAAAGTAATGCCTTTTTGAAAAAAAATTCAATATAAAACCTACTGCAACAAAAGCCAAAGCATATTTACTAATATTTAACGCAACTAACTGTAATGTAAGAGTAGTACCAATTGCTGAACCAATAATAACAGGAACAGTTTGTCGGAATCTCATTAGCCCTGAATCTACAAAGCTTATAAGCATTACAGACATTGCGCTGCTACTTTGAATTACAGTTGTTATAAATGCCCCAATACCAAGTCCTGTTATACGGTTATTTGTTAAGCTACCTAAAATTGTTCGTAATTTATTTCCTGCAGAACGCTGTAAACCATCACTCAAGTAATTAATTCCAAACAAAAATAATCCTAATCCTCCCAGCAATCCAAAAACTACCCACCATACCCAATAATTTTGTCTAACCGTTACTTTGTATGCAAGTATTCCAGAACTCGTATCACCTGCTAAAAAAGCAGCTAATAAATACTCCCCAGATTCTTTTGCCGGCAAGTAATTAAATTCTGCTATCCCATTATTATTTGTAACTATTATTGCAGGTGAAACTATTCCCTTTTCTTTTTTATCAGGTGATAAAACAACTCTCATTTCAACAGGAACCCCAGCAACTGGATTTCCTTTTTCAGAGACTAAAACTTTAATTGTTTTAAATAAATATTGACCAGAAGTTACTACCTGATTATCTCCACAATAATTTAAGGAATTATTAATTATTGGTTTTGATAAAACAGTCTGGCCACTGACAAAACCAGTAATAAAAAATAAAACAAAAATAAAAGTTATACTTCTCATAAAGTATTTAAAGTCAGTTTTAAAATTCAAACCTACATGTTTTTTGAAGATTTTACAATCTTATGATATAAAAAGTGCCTTAAGTATTTAAAGTTTAAAGTACTTAAAGTTCATAAAAAACCATTAGTCCCAGCAAAATCAGTAATCTACATACTTATTATTCTTTCTAAGTTACTTTACCTAAATTATTACTTTAAGCTATTTCGTTATATTTTATAACAGAACATTATCTTTGCAAAAAAATTAAATAATGGAAAATACAAACAGTGGTTTTAACACAAAATTAATTCACGCAGGTGATGCACACGATCAATGGGGAAGTGCAGTAACTCCCATTTATCAAACTTCAACATTTGCTTTTAAAAATGCAAAACATGGTGCAGATTGCTTTGCTGGCAAGGAAAAAGGATTTATTTATACCAGAATTGGTAATCCAACCATTGAAGCCTTAGAAAAAAAGGTTGCAATTTTAGAAAATGGTTTTGGTGGCATCGCTTTAGCATCAGGAATGGCAGCTGTTACAGCTGTTTACATGACTCTTTTATCTAAAGATTCACATATTTTAAGCACAAGCGCTGTTTATGGTCCAAGCAGATCTGTTTTAGAAACTCATTTCATGAAATTTGGTGTTGAATGCACTTTTGTTGATACTTCAAATATTGAAAATATTGAAAAAAATATTCGCCCAAATACAAAAATGCTTTATATAGAAACTCCTGGAAATCCAACCATCTCAATTACAGACATTGCTGCCTGTGCTGAAATTGCACACAAGCACGGAATTCCAGTTGTTGTTGATAACACTTTCTGTAGCCCTTATTTACAAAAACCTTTAGATTTAGGCGCAGATATCGTTTTACATTCAATTACTAAATTTATTAATGGTCATGCCGATGTTGTTGGTGGAGTAATAATTGCAAAAGATTCTGAAATGTATGCAAAGCTTCGTAAGACAATGGTTTATATGGGTGGCAACATGGATCCACATCAGGCATATTTGGTTGTTAGAGGAATAAAAACTCTTACAATCCGCATGGATCGTGCACAGGAAAATGCAATTAAAATTGCTGATTATTTAGAAGCACATCCAAAAGTTGGTAAAGTTATGTTCCCTGGATTAAAATCGCATCCACAATACGAACTTGGAAAAAAACAAATGAAAGGTCCGGGTGCTATGATTAGCTTTGAGCTTAAAGGCGGATACGAAGCTGGTGAAATTTTAATGGACAATGTAAAAATTGCTATGCTTGCAGTTTCGCTTGGAGGAATAGAAACGTTAATTCAACATCCGGCTTCAATGACACATGCAGGAATGGGAAAAGAAGGAAGATTGGCTGCTGAGATCACAGACGGTTTAGTTCGTTATTCTGTAGGAATCGAAGACGTTGAAGATTTAATTCAGGATTTAGATCAAGCTTTAGCAAAAATATAAAAACAAACATTTTCCTATGAACTTGATTCAAGAATTACAGTGGAGAGGCATGGTTCAGGATATTATGCCAGGAACAGAAGAAAAATTATTAAAAGAAAAAACCATTGGATATATTGGTTTTGACCCCACTGCTGATTCACTTCACATAGGAAGTTTAGTACAAATTATTTTACTTATGCACCTTCAAAGAGCCGGTCACCAGCCGGTTGCTTTGGTTGGTGGTGCAACAGGTATGGTTGGTGACCCATCAGGTAAATCAGAAGAAAGAAATTTACTTTCTGAAGATATCTTAAAGCATAATGTTGAATGCGTTCATAATCAACTAGCGAGATTTCTTGACTTTACCTCAACAACAAATCCAGCAATTATGGCCAATAATTTTGATTGGTTTAAAGAGATGGGGTTTTTAACATTTATAAGAGATGTAGGCAAGCACCTTACCGTTAACTATATGATGTCAAAAGATTCTGTAAAAAAAAGGATGGAAACAGGAATTTCTTTTACTGAATTTAGTTACCAACTTTTACAAGGATATGATTTTTACTGGCTTTTTAAAAACAAAAATTGTCACCTGCAAATGGGTGGTGCCGACCAATGGGGCAACATGACTACCGGAGCAGAACTTATTAGAAGAATGTGCGGTGGCGAAGCATTTTCGTTTACAACACCATTAATTACAAAAGCTGATGGTGGAAAATTTGGAAAAACAGAAAAAGGAAATATCTGGCTTGATGCAGCCAAAACATCACCTTACGAATTTTATCAGTTTTGGGTAAACGTATCCGACGAAGATGCTGAAAAATATATCAAGATTTTTACTTTCATTTCAAAAGAAGAAATTGACACATTAATAAATCAGCACAGACTGGAGCCACACATGCGTTTACTTCAAACCAGATTAGCAAAAGAAGTTACATGTATGGTTCATTCAGAATCTGATTACAATTCAGCTGTTGAAGCATCTCAAATACTTTTTGGAAAAGGGACAAAAGAAATGCTTGAAAAAATGGACGAAAATTTATTTTTATCTGTATTTGAAGGCATTCCACAATTTAGTATTTCAAAATTAGAACTCGAACAAGGCATTTTGATTACAGATTTACTTGCAGTTAAAACACAGGTTTTTCCAAGTAAAGGCGAGGCAAGAAAAATGATTCAAGCTGGTGGATTAAGCATAAATAAAGAAAAAGTTAGTGATGATATTAGTATAAATTCATCAGCTTTATTAAACGGAAAATTCTTTTTAATACAAAAAGGAAAAAAGAATTATTTTTTATTAAAAGCAGAATAATTCTCAAGGATTTTTAATCCTCATCTCTGTTTTTAATAATATGTAACATCCCTTTTAAGTCAATAAGTTTTAAAGCAAATGCAGCAATAATGCCTGTAATGCCTATTAAAACAAAACCCAAGAACCAATTATCAAAAGTATTTTTAAATAAAATGCCTATTGCTGTAATGCCAGCAATAAATATTAATAAAATTGAAATAAAATTATAGTTTGTTTTAAAACCAAAAACTTTATTTGCAATAAATATTTGAATAATTGCCGTAAGTGATTGTGTTGTTAAACTGGCCATTGCAGAACCAAAGGCATGAAATCTTGGAATAAGAATAATGTTCAAAATAATATTAAATACCATCGCTATTGCAGCCATAATATTTAATTGCCTAAAACTACCATTTGCGGTTAATAAAGTGCCATAAATATATGTTGTAGACATTGCTATTAATCCGGGAATAATAATGGCAAATATTTCTGATGAATAAGACAATCTGCTACCATGATATAAAAGTTGAATTAACTCTTCTTTATAAATTATCGCACCTATTACAAAAATCAAAGCAGGAACAATAATTAGTCTGTATGAAAATTGAACTAATTGATCAACTGGATCTTTGTGTTTTAGCATTTTCGAAAAAATTGGCAACAATAGCCCTGCGAACAAAAATGCAATCATAGATGTAGCATCTAAAATTCTATAGGACTGGGCATAAATACCAGCTTCTTCGGCTCCGTTAGGCAGCATTCTCTCAAGCATTACAGAATCAATACGATTATAAAATGCCATTAAAAAAATTAATAATGCAAAAGGGTAGCTTTGTTTTAAAAATGCCAAGAAAAAGAACCTGTCAAAATTAAGTTTCAAAAAACCTGCTTTCCTTAGAACAATAAATAAAGTAAATAAAGCAGTTGAAAGATATGCTACGGTCTGAGAATACACAAACCATTCTATTTTAAATGGAGTTGATGTAACATGTCCCCAAAGTAAAACACTACAAATAATAATCATTAATAAACGATCGAGAACAGAAATGAGACTATCTGTTTTAAACATGTGCAAACCACTTAAATTTGATCGCAAATAAAGAATAAATGAAAGCAAAAACTGGTTGGCAACTAAAAACAATAGCATTTGAATTTGCCTAAAGTCATATTTAATAATTACAGCAATTGCAAGACAAACTATAGTATAAAATACAGCTAACAGGAATTTTAATACAATAACATTTGATAAGTGCTTGTTTAGCAGCTGATTGTTTTGGGCGATGTTTTTGTTATTGTAATTAGTAATTCCAAAATCTAAAAGAATATTTAAAATTAGGCTAAAATTAAAAAGGGCAATATAAAAGCCATAATCTCCCGAACCCACAACATTCTGAACGCTTCGATCAATACCAAACATCCAGAATGGCTTAACAAGTAAGTTAAGAAAAAGTACTAATCCAAGATTTGTTACAAATAGTCTTTTCAACTTTATACTTATATTAAGGAGGGCAAAAGTAAAAAAATAAGTCGATTTTTATTAAAAAATAGACCAGACTCTTTAATAAAAGGTTGTTTAACCTAATGTTTTTAAATTACGGTTAATTATTATAATTTTGACCGAAATTATTTAGAAAATTGAATCAGCCCTTAGAACAAAACGGTTTTAACTCTCTTAAGATTTACGAATTTATTTTACGTAATCTTAAACCATTAATTATAATTGCAATAGCCGCATTTATAGCTTCTCTTGTTATTGCATTTATATTGCCATCAAAATTTAGAGCAACAGTGGTATTATTTCCTGCAACGTCTGAATCTGTCTCAAAATCACTGCTTTCAGATAATCAACAAACAAAAGGGTTGCTAAATTTTGGAACCTCTGAAGAAGTAGAACAATTTTTACAAGTTCTTTATTCAGACGAAATTAGAAAAAAAATTACTACTAAATACGATCTTTTTAAACATTATAAAATTGATACCGCCTCTAATTATCCTTACACACAACTTCGAAAAAAATTCGAAAACAATGTTTCTTTTAGAAAAACAGAATTCTTATCAATAGAAATAGAAGTTTTTGATAAAGACCCTATAACTTGTGCAGATATAGCTAACGACATTGCCGATTATGCCGATAGCACAATAAATAATATGCAGCACGAGCGTGCTTTTAAAGCATACTCGTTGGTTGAAAAAGAATATCTAAGTGCGAGTAATTATCTTGATTTTATTCAAGATTCATTAACAAAGTTAAGAGAACTTGGAGTTTTTAACTACGAAGCACAATCTGAAGTTTTTAGCGATGCATATGCAATTGCAATTGCAAAAGGCAACAAAGAGGGCATAAGAGATCTTGAAGAAAAATTTAAAATTCTTGCCAAATACGGTGGGGCATATCAGAATTTTAACGAGATGGTTACAAATGAAAACTTGCGCCTAAGTCAGTTAAAGCAAAAATTAGCAGAAGCAAAAATAGATGCAGAACAGAATATACCTCATAAATTTGTCGTTAGTCGAGCCGAAGTTCCAGAAAAAGAATATTATCCTATTAGATGGATGATAGTTTTTACGGGCGTTTTATCTGCACTTTTTTTCGGACTTATGATTCTTGCTTTTGCAGAGTTATTAAAAAAAAAACGATATACCTCCCCTTCAAAATCAACATAAAGAAAATTAACTTACACAAAAAAGAAATAATATTATTTAACTACGATAATATGGAAGCATTCTTCAAAAACAAAAGTATAATTGATATGATTAACAGATGGAAAACACATCTGATACTAATTACTGTCCTTTCTGCTGCAATTGGCACATTTATTTCGTCACCCATTATAATGACACCCAAATTCAAGTCAACAGCAATTGTATATCCCGTTAACATTTATGCATATTCAAAAGAATCTACAACAGAACAAATGTTACAGGTATTTAACTCAAATGATATCAAAGAAAAAATGTTAACTGCATTTAACCTTGCAGATCATTATAAACTTGATAAAAAAGAGCCACAATTTTATACATATTTTTTAGCAGAATACAACGATAATGTTAGCATTAGCAAAACCGAATTTGAGTCTGTAGAAATAAAAGTTTTAGATACAGATCCAAAAACTGCTAGTAAAATGGTTGATAGTTTAATTACTTTTTACGACGGTAAAACTGCAGAAATGCACCGAAAAAAACAAAAGGAAGTTATAGTTATTTCAACAAATCAGTTTAAGATTAAAAACAGAGAATTAGATAGTCTTGAGAAATTGTTAGGAAATATTCGCCAGACTTATGGTATTATGAACTACAGCACACAAGTAACAGAGGCAACAAAAGGCGAACTATCTGGAAATGCTGCAGCCAAAGAACTATTTAAAAAGCTTCAAGATCACGGTGTAGAATACCAAAGAACTGATTCGCTTTTAACACATATTAGAAGAGAATATCTTACTAACAAATTCAACTTAGAAACTGCTGAAAAGGAATTCAATAAAAAAATATCATACTCTCAGATTGTTTCTAGCCCTTACCCTGCTGATAAAAAATCATACCCTGTTAGATGGGCTGTAGTTGCAATAACTGTAATTACTTCCCTCATATTCTCGCTAATTGTTATAGCATTTATTGACAGTAAACGAAAAAAGGCATAGCCTTGCCCGAACGTAAAAGCATATTATGGGTTTATGGTTTATCGGCGCTATTTATTGCGCTTAATGCTTATTTTATAGCAACTGAGCGTTATTTGTTTTCTTTAATACCATTTGCTTTGTTGGTTGTATTAGTCGCAATTTTTTCACTCGATAAACTTATTCTGGGTATTGTTTTTTTCACTCCGCTTTCTTTGCCTTTATACGAATTAACACCAGGCTTAGATTTTAATATGTTTCTGCCAACAGAACCTCTATTGTTCGGCGTTCTGCTTATTTTTATTTTTAAATTAATTATAGATAGCACTTTTGATAAAAAAATATTTCTTCATCCTATATCAATAATTATTGGCATAAACCTACTCTGGATACTCTTTACCAGCATGACAAGCACAATGACTATTGTTTCATTAAAATTCTTTCTTTCTCGTTTGTGGTTTGTTGTTGGATTTTATGTGTTCGCTATACAGCTTTTTAAAAACAAACAAAATATTGGCAAATATTTTTGGCTTTATACATTCTCGTTAATTATAGTAATAGGATATACGCTTACACGACAGTCTCATTATGGCTTTTTAGATCAGGAAGTAGCTAACTACATGGTTAACCCATTATACAATGACCACACCTCATATGCTGCTGCTTTAGCAATGATTTTACCTGTTATGATCGGGCTACTCTTTCTTAAAAACTATTCATATTGGCAACGTATTGCAGCTTTTGTTGTAACAATTATTTTAGTTATAGCACTTGTATTTTCATATACTCGTGCTGCATGGCTTAGTTTGGCAGTGGCTTTTGTTATGTTTGTTCTAGTAGTTTTAAAAATAAAATTCAGAACATTTGCTATTATTATAGTAAGCTCGGTTGTAATCCTGCTTTTATTCTGGACTCAAGTATATATGAAACTAGAAAAGAACAGACAAGATGCTTCTTCAAATTTCTCTGAACAATTACAGTCTGTTACTAATATTTCTACAGATGCATCAAACAGAGAAAGATTAAACCGATGGAGTTCTGCAATAAGAATGTTTAAAGAAAAACCAATTTTAGGATGGGGACCGGGTACTTATATGTTTAAATATGCACCCTTCCAATTCTCTTACGAAAGAACAGAAATAAGCACTAACTCTGGCGATTTAGGAAATGCACATAGTGAATATTTAGGACCACTTGCCGAATCTGGAGTTTTTGGTTCGTTATCATTTTTAGCCATTGTTATTGCTTCTATTTATTACGCAATGAGATTATACCGAAACACACAAGATAAAAACACAAAAATTATTATACTGTCTGTATTAATAGGTTTAGTTACCTACTATGTTCATGGAATATTAAATAATTTTTTAGATACTGATAAACTTTCTGCGCTTTTCTGGGGGTATACTGCAATCATTGTAGCTCTAGATATTGCTGAAAAACAAAATAAAAAAGAATTAGAATCAAAAAAAGAGGAAAGAAATGACAGTTGAAGTTTTTTTTGATTTACTAATTGAAGAGTTAAAAATAAATGAGAATCTTAAGGGATACTACAGATTTCTTAACAACCCTAAACTTTTTAATTTTCGAAAAGCATATTTTTGCCAACGATTGCAATATGTTATAGATAATATTCCACAAAATAAAAACATTAACATTTTCGATATTGGATGTGGATATGGAACTACGGCAATCTTTTTAGCAATTAACGGATACAAAATAACCGGTAGTACCCTGGAATATTATTTTGAGCAAATAAATACCCGCTTAAAATATTGGTCTGCATACGGCGATATGTCAAATGTTGAACTTCGTTACGAAAACTTATTCGACAATCCACTAACAACTAATAACTACGACGTAGTTATTACAATGGATGTTCTTCACCATCTGGAACCACTTAACGAAGCACTAAGTATTATAAGTAATAGTTTAATCCCAACTGGGATTTTAATTGCTTGTGAAGAAAACGGAAGTAATCTTATAAATTCTTCAAGATTATTTGTTAAACGTGGAAATAAACGCATTATTGAATTCCACGACGAAAAACTGGGGAAGAATATTAAAATGGGAAACGAGAATATAAGAAGCTTAAAAAAGTGGAAAAAAGAACTGCACAAAGCAACTTTAACTGTAGAAAATAATTCAGTAAATTATATTAGATATTACCTTCCAACAAAGCACAAAACTTTATCGATAAACCAAATTATTACAAAAGAACAACTTCTTTGGAAATCAAATAATTTTCTTAAAAATTATTTTTTCCATGGTTTAAATTTTATCGCGAAGAAAAATAATTAATGAGATTTTAATACACATCACTGTGTAATATCATCGGTTTGTTCAACGGGTTTTCCAAAATTATTAATCAAAAAATTTTATCGTTCCCTCTAAATAAAGTTTTTTCACAGATCTTTTGTTTGGACCACCGAATTAATCTGAATAACAATTTGAACTCAAATATAAAATATCCGATTTTGCAATTTGTTTTATCCTCCTGCAGCTCCCTTTTAATGAAGCGATTTTAAATAAATTCTCTAAATATTCCTTTAGCCCAACTTGCTTGATTAACATCTGGGCGAATAATTTTTTCATTTAAAAACAAAAAAGGTCCCACATTTCTGAGGAACCTTTTCTTTAAGATTAGTTGACGACTATTTGTTAACTAATTTTTTTAATTCTGTACCAGCTTTAAATTTAGCTACTTTTTTAGCTGCAATTTTAATAGCTTTTCCAGTTTGAGGATTTCTTCCTGTTCTAGCAGCTCTTTTAGCTACTGAGAAAGAACCAAAACCTACTAACGCAACTCTGTCACCTTTTTTAAGTGCTTTTGTTGTAGCGTTTACAATAGCTTCAATAGCTCTTTGAGAATCTGCTTTTGTTAATTTTGATTCTGATGCCATAGCGTCAACCAATTCTGCTTTGTTCATTTTTTTTAATTTTAAGGGTTTAACATAGAATTACGGGGCTAATGTATTACAACATCACTAACCATGCAAGTTTTAAGACTAAAAATATGCAAAAATGTTGATAACCCTTTATTTTGTTAATAAGTGGGGTGCAAAAATCAACAAAAACAGGGTTTAAGGAAGGAAATTAAAAGAAACTGCACGATTTTAACAAGCATTTAATAAATTAGCAAATAGCACAAAAGTCGAACTCTAAAAAACAAAGCTTTTTTAAATGAATTCAAAATCTGTGAATTGTAAAGTCACTTAAAATTATTTTACTTCAATAACATTTAAAAAGTAAGGGCCACCATTTAATGGATATCCACTTATAGTTTCCCCAATTATTGTTATTGTTTGGTTAACATAATTATCTAATTTATAATTGTCGCTTTTTAATGCATAGAAAGCACTGTTGTTAGAAATAGTATGCGTGCCATATTGATAGGTTGCAACACCTCGTATTTGAATTATACCTGTTACTTCAAATTGTTGCGTCTTTTCCTTTTTACATCCGCTTATGCAAAATATTAAGGTAAGTGATATAATTAGTACTGTATTAATTTTCATTTGCTTTTTTAAAGCTTTTCAAATTATAGAAAGTAAAACAAAGATAAGAGTAAAACTCCAAATTTTAATCGGCTAGAAAATACACAAATTTTAAAAGTTCGAGAAATTAATATTTTGTTGTTTTGCTTATGATATAGTATTATTAGTAAACCAAATTTTATTTTCTAATTTTATACTTTCTATTTTATTCTTTATAAATTAAAAAACACCATTAACTCAGGGCCTTTAGGTATTCAATACTGAAAGTTGAAATAAGAATATTTAATGAAAAAAAATAAAAAGCCCATTGAGTCAACTCCTGCAGAAAAAAGGAAACTTAAATATGCACTGGGTATAATTATCGCAGCTTTTGCTTTCTTATTATATGCACAAAGCTTTTCATATAATTATGCATGTGATGACATAAGCATAATACCCGAAAATAATTTAGTAAAGCAAGGATTTGCTGCTATTCCAACTCTTTTAACTACCGACAGGCTTTTTGGCACAAATGACCAAAACGAAAGAATGCCAGAATATAGGCCTATTCCAATGGTTGTGTTTGCATCTGTATGGCAATTTTTTCCCAACAATCCTCACGCTTATCACTTTATAAACGTGTTTCTATATTCAGTGTTATGCCTGTTGATCTTTTTATTACTTTCAAAATTATTTAAGAACCGAAATCTAATTTTACCTTTTATCTGTACCCTGCTATATGTTGCTCATCCCATACATACCGAAGTTGTAGATAATATTAAGAGCTTAGATGAAATATTGTGTTTTCTTTTTGCACTGCTTTCGTCATATCTGTTTATTCGTTTTACCGGAAAAAAATCTGTTTTAATATTTGTTTTTGCCTCCATTTGCTATTTCTTTTCTTTATTATCAAAAGAGACAGGTATTGTTTTTTTTATAATAATACCATTAATTCTGTTTTTATGTTCCGAAAAAATAAATTATAAAAAGATCTTAATTATTACACTCGTTCTTGCAGTTGTTACAGCTATATTTCTTTTGATTCGTTTTAAAGTTTTAGAATCATTTCCTAAAGGCAAAATGGAAATTTTAAATTCATCTTACTATAACCCCCTTATAGCCGCACCTGATTTTATAAGTCAAAAAGCTACTGCATTTTATTACATGCTTCGATATGTTTTTCTCCTGATTTTCCCCTATAAGCTATCTTATGACTATTCCTTTTCGGAAATTCCAATTCAGCAAATATTCAGTCCCGGCGCATTAATAAGTATATTGTTATATTTATTACTGGGGATCTATGCCATTATAAAAATTTGGAAAAAAGACATCATTGCTTTTGCCATTTTATTTTATTTGCTCACTCTTGTACCTATCTCCAATATTTTTTTTCTAATTCATTGGTCCATGTCTGAACGGTTTCTGTTTATGCCTTCATTGGGGTTTAGTATATTGTTAGCATTTCTACTCATAAAAATTACTAAAACAGAAAACTTTAAAAGTGAATTCAAAAATGTTAGTCAATTGATTAAGATGAATTCCGGATTATTTATTTTATTATTTGTTATCATAGGTATTTATTCATTTAAGACTATTTCAAGAAACCCCGACTGGAAGGATAGCAATACATTATTCAGCCATGATGTAAAAGTTGTTCCTAATAGTGCAAGAGCACATTTTAATTACGGAAATGTTCTTTTTTATTCTCTTTATGCTGATGAAACAGGTAAAGCAAAACAAAAAGATCTGTTAAACGATGCGGCAAAAGAGTACACAAAAGCAACTGCTATTTACCCTGATTTCCCTATAGCATATTATTCTCTTGGAGGTGTATATGAAAGAATGGGCGATTTTAAAAATGCCATCCTTAATTACGAAACTGCCATACAGCGGTTTCAGACAATACCTCCATCAAAATTATTTTGTGATTTGGGATTACTTTATTGCAATATTCAAAAATATGATAACGCAATAAGCATTCTTGATTCGTCATTAAAATATTATCCTAATAATACTGATGCCTACATAAAGAAAAGTTTTGTTTATTTAAGTGAAGAAAAAAATACTGAGGCAATTGCTGAATGTGATAAATTATTAAAAATCGACTCAAATAATATATATGCATATATAAACAAAGGTTGCGGATATATTAACCTGAAGCTTTATGACAAAGGAATATTAACTCTTAACAAAGGGCATAAGATTAATCCCTATAATGCCGAGTGTATGCGTTTACTTGGAGTATCATATATGAATCTGGGCGATTCCGTTAAAGCAAATCAATATTTTGAAAAAGTATATTCTATAATAAATAAATAATTCTAATTTTTATTCTAAATATATCTAAAGGAGCAAATAAAGTTATCTTCATAATATTAATTTAAACAATATCTAACTTCTTTATTCCCTAATATCAAATTTGCATTAACAATAGGCCCAACAAATGAAGAAAAATCCTCATTAAAGTATAAATCTTCAAATGCATTTAAAGCGAACACATGCCATTGTGCTAAATAAGGCAAATTATCGGCAGTAGGAAGACAACCTTCATAATCATTTGAAGAATTATCTAAATTAAAATGCTGATGCAAAATATTAATTGCAGAATAAGCTAAAGTAGTTTCCTCTATATTAAGATTAATATAACAATTAGCATTTTCTACTTTATCAATAAGTGTTTTAAGCCCTGATCCGTCATCATAAGTTGCTTCACTCCATTTTTTGTATAACAAAGAATCTGCTAAAAGAAGGTTTCGGCATCTTACAAGTGTCAGATACCAATACTGTTTATTTAATCCAGTTGCATAAATGTTTAATTCAATATTTTCCATAGTTTTTTATTGCAATATTCGACTAATAATATTTAATAAAGATTACTGAATAATTAAAAATATCTTAAGTTATTAAACTGCCAGCTAAACACACAGAGTATTATATGCCAACACATAACACAACAACCATATAAAACATTCATTCATAAAACAATAATAATAAGGTAATCTAAATTTAACAATTCATTTTAATGATGTAAGTAAATTTGCGTATGGAAAATCTAACTGTTACGTTATTTGAACAACTTCTAAAAACTGCAAAAAATCAGTTTGAAGTTAAAACTATTAGTAAAAATATTTTTATTAATGTACAAAACTTTTCTTCATTTATTGACGAAGGATTTGTTTCTAAAAATGAAATAAATAAAAGATTTGATATTGTTCCATTTGAAGAAGTTCTGGAAATAACAGTTGACAATAAAAAATACAGCTTTAGGGTAAATTTAAATTAATTACCTTTTTAAGGTTGTCTTTTATTTTTTTCTCTCTCCTTTTCGGCATTTAAGATTATGCTGAAACCTATAGATATTTAGAGTTTTCAACTTACTTCATAAGATGAGTAACAAATTACATTTAAACGAAATTCTTAGAATTAGCTCCATAAGATATAGATTATTTTTAAGTTTTTTATTAATTACAAGTATTGCAGTGTTAGTTGTTATACTCAATAGCTATAATATGATAAAGAAGGATCAGATTCAAGAGGTTACTGAATCTCTTGATAATTTAAATGTCCTGTACTTACAGTATATTCGCGAAAACAATGGGTTTTTTTCTTATGAAATTATTAATTCAGATTTTTACAAAACAGGAAAAAGTCAGTATTTAAAAAAGGGAGATTATTATCATAATTTAATCCACAATGAGCTGAATAAACTAAACTCATTTAAAATGATTTCTTCTTTTAACCTAGATTCAACTCTTTTTCAAATTAACAATAAATTCGAACATGGAATTTATTTATATAATGAACTCATTAGTTTAGTGAGAATAAGAGGATTTAAAGATTATGGAATTGAAGGGATAATGCGTGAAAACGTACATCGCTTAGAAAAAATGCCTGAAATAAATCAAATTAGTTTATTAAGTCTTAGGCGTCATGAAAAAGATTATATTATTAGAATGGATACCAACTATGTTAGAAAACTTAAAAATGTTGCGGCAGAAATGAAAAAAGAAATTAGCAATAGTCATTTAAATAAGCAGAGATCCCATGATGCGTTAAAATACCTAAACAATTATGTTAACCAATTTGAAATGCTTGTATTAGTTGATTATAGAATAGGTTTAAAAAAACATATTGGTTTAAAAGAACGTCTTGACATTAACGAAAAAGAACTTTCCGAACTATTCGTAAAAGCAATTCTTAATGCTAGAATTACACAAAATGAATTATTACACAGAATGCAGATATTATTAATTTATATTTCTGTATTTATAACAATTATAGGCTTTTTTGTTAGTTGGTGGATTTCCAGACAATTTACTAAGCCTATTGTTATGTTATCATCATATATAGACCGCTTTGTTTCAACAAAATTTAAAAACGATGAAGAATTCTTAATAAATCCTTCTGAAGATGAAACCGGAAAATTAATTGTAAATTTTGGGATTCTAAAAAAAGAATTACTTGCACACATAAATGATCTGAATCAAAAAGTATTAGAAAGAACATCAGAAGTATCCGAACAAAAATCACTAATTGAACGACAGAACAGAGTTATTGGCCAGCAAAATAAAAATGTTATGGCAAGTATTCGTTATGCCCGTCATATACAAGAAGCTATTTTGCCAGATGTTAATTATATTTCATCTATTTTACCTGAATATGGAATATTCTACCAACCAAGGGATATTGTTAGCGGAGATTTTTATTTTATAGATGACTTTAGCGATAACAAAAAAGATAAAGTATTTATTGCAGTTGCAGATTGTACTGGACATGGAGTTCCTGGTGCTTTCATGAGCCTAATAGGACACAATGCCCTACATCAGGCTGTAAAAGTAAAAAAAATGTCTGACCCTGTTGCAATTCTTCAGCATCTTGATAAATCTATTCACAGCACATTGCACGAAAAAAACAGATACTCTAAAATAAATGATGGCATGGATGTGGGAATCTGTGTGTGGGACAGGAAAACAAATTACATAGAATTTTCAGGCAGTAATACATCTTTATACATAATTAGAAATAATACTCTAATTGAATATCCTGGCCAAAAATATTTAATTGGACATGTTTTTTTAGAAGAAAATAAACCAGAGCGCACTTTAACAAAGAAACGAATTCAAGTACTAGAAGGTGACATTATCTGTATGTCAACAGATGGATACTATGATCAGTTTGGTGGAATTGATGGTGGAAAAATGAAAAGAAAAATATTTAAACAACTCCTTGAATCAATAAATACATTGTCAGTTGAAAAACAAATAATTGAAATTAAAAAATATTTTGAAAGTTGGAAAGGAGATCATGAACAGATTGATGATGTTTTAGTTTTATTATTTATTGTTAAAGCAGAAGCTAACAATTAGCCAACAAATAATCTAAATAAAAGAAATAATCCACCTGAAAGTAATATTGTTACAGGTATAGTAACAACCCAAGCTATTAAAATATTCTTAACTGTGCTGTATTGTAAATTTTTTCTCCCTCCATGAGCTAACATACTACCCGCAACACCTGAAGAAAGTACATGGGTTGTACTCACAGGTAATCCTAAAAGTGTTGAAATCCCAATCGTACTTGCTGCGACTAATTCTGCACTTGCTCCTTGAGCATAAGAAAGATGCGATTTTCCTATTTTTTCACCAATTGTCACAACAATGCGTTTCCACCCTATCATAGTTCCTAAACCAAGTGATGTTGAAATTAATAAAATTACCCACCATGGAGCATATTCTGTATATCCAGACAATTCTTTTACGTTTTTCTTGAAATGATCAACTTCCTTTTCAGTTAAGCTAATTATTGCAACGTTTTTTAATGATTCACTTTTAAAAAACTTATCACTTAATTTGGCTATTGACAGAATGTTTTTTCTAACTCCAAATCTTTCAGAATAAGGAATTTCTTCTGGACCTTGAGATCTACCAAGTACAGATTTAATTGCAGTTACTTTTGTTCTCATATCTGCGAATACTTTATAATCTGCTGCATTCAATTTCACTGTATCAATTTTTGAAATATAATTTCCAAGATAATTAATATTACCTGTCATGTTTGTTGTAATTTTTGAAGAATCTAATGCAAATTTAGCAGGTAAAAAAGCAATTAAAATTATCATTATTAAACCAACACCTTTTTGTCCATCATTTGAACCATGAGAAAAACTAACACTTGTACATGTTAATACAAGAAATGAACGAATCCAAAATGGAGGTTTTTTAACAGGATCAGGTTCAGCAAAAAACTTTTTCTTTTTAATTATTCTTTTGAATAAAAACATTAACAGCATAGTTAAACCTAAACCAATAAGAGGTGAAATCAATAGTGATAGACCTGCATCTGTTACTTTTTTCCAATTTAAAGCGGCATCACCAGAAATAAACATAAATGCTATTCCAACTCCAAAAATAGAACCTAATAGGGTATGAGAACTAGAACAAGGAATACCGAAATACCATGTTGCAAGATTCCATACAATTGCAGTTAAAATTAAAGCCGCAATCATCGCAACACTATGATATATATTCTGATCTACTAAAGCATCCATGGGAAGTAAATTAACTATTCCCATAGCAACTGCAATTCCTCCAAAATAAACACCAATAAAATTCCATATACCCGACCAAACAACGGCAACACTTGGTTTTAATGATCGCGTATAAATTACAGTAGCAACTGCATTTGCAGTATCGTGAAATCCATTAATAAATTCAAAAACTAAAGCTGCAAGTATAACTACAACTAATAAAACTGATAATCCAATTGATAATCCAAACATAATTATAAAGGTTTATTTTAATTATACAAATTACTCTCTTTACTTTTATTTTAACATTAACTTACTGTTAAGTTACCGTTAAGTTTATGTAACTAGAGTGCTTTTTTCAGATTTACTTCATGTTTGGAAAAATTAATATGATGCGCTCATTAATTTCTTGTCTTAAAGCATTTTTAATATTTGTGAAGATTTTTTAAGTTGTTTTCTATAATTGGAATTAGTAATTCCTAAATTCTTGCATTAGATATTAAAAGAATGTCATGCTATTTTTTTAAGTATTTAAAACTGTAAATACACTTTACTTAAACCGAGAACCTAATTTAACTTCGTAATATTATTCATTATGTTTAAACAAATTGTTATGAAAACTTATTTTTATGTTAATGAAACTTTTTATTAAATTTTCAATTAATTTAATTTTTTTGAACAACCATAATTTTTGAATGAAAATAAAAAACCATTTCTTCAACAATGTTCTGAATATTGTCACATGTTCTATCTAATTTTCTTATAATAGATAGAGTATTCACAGCCATCTTTACTTCACTTTGATTGGCATTAATGTATTCGGCGACTATTTCACTAGAATCTTTATTTAATTTTTTAATTGTTTCTTTTTTACCAAAATTAGTTTTCAATAATTCATTGTTTTCCTTTTCGAAAGTTTCAAGTGTATCTGTTAATAAATTAACGCAAATTTCAAACATCTCAAATACCCGACATGATTTTAATAACTTTTCAGAAAAAGGCAATTCCTGATCCTCAATTAATTTTGAAATACTAAATGCATAATCGCCAATCTTTTCTAAGTTGTTGTTTAATTTAAGAACCACTAATACAAATTTCAAATCAACTTTGATTGGATTTTGTTGAACTAATATACTTTCACATTCTTTATCAATTTTCAATTCTAAAGTATTTAATAATTTTTCATTTACTTCAATATTATAAACAATATTTTTATCGAAATTTTTTAAAGCAAGTTGAGATTTACTGATTTGACTAATAACAATATTCCACATCTCAACAATATTTTCTTTTAATTCTTTAATTTCTGTTTCTAAATGATTCATAATATATTTTTAATTTTTTATTGTAATGCTTTCAACAGTTAATTTGTATCCTACGCCAATAATATTTCTAATAATATTTTTATCTATTTTTTTTCTAAGATGCGAAATATGGACATCTACAGTTCTTTCTTTTGACTGCGAATTTTCTCCCCAAAGAATATTATAAATTTGTTTTCTTGAATAAACTTTACCTGGGGTTATAGATAATAAATGAAGTAACTCAAATTCTTTTAATGGTAGTTCTAATCTTTCACCATCTTTTAAAACAATATATTTTTCTGTATCAATTTCTATTCTCATTTTCTGCTAATTTTCAATGTTGTATCTTGTTATTTAAAACCTCGGCAACTGTACTTAGCAATAATTTTAGAGAAACAGGTTTATTTATGTATTGTGCTCCACCAGCATAATGAGCAGTAAGTGCAAGATATTCATCGCTATCTGCAGTAAGAAAAATAACTGGAATGTTTTTAATTAATTCATTTCGTTTTATTCTTCTGCACATTTCAATTCCATCAATTTCTGGCATTCTTATATCGGCAATTATTACATCAGGTATATGATGAATTGCCTTTTCAATCCCTTCTTTAGCATTAGACGCAGTAAACACTTCATATCCATGTTTATTGAAATTATATGAAACAAATTCAAGTATGTCATTTTCATCATCTACTATAAGTATTTTTTTGTGCATTAATAACTTTTTAGAATTTTATAAAATATCAATCTGTATAATGTTATTTCAAAGTCAATTGTTTTATAAAAAACTACCAATCCATAAATTTATATCCAACACCCTTTTGAGTTCTAATAAAATCTTCACCCAATTTTTCTCTTAGTTTTCTAATATGAACATCAATTGTTCTTTCACCCGAAGAATTATTATCACCCCATATTTTATTAAATATTTCATCACGGGTAAATACTTTATCTGGTTTTGATGCTAACATTGCTAATAATTCGAACTCTTTACGAGGAAGATTTACTTCTTTATTATTAACCATTACCACATATTTTTCTCGATTAATTAATAATTTTCCATTTAACAAAACAGTATCTTTTGGTTTTATAAAAACAGCATCAGCTCTTTTTCTATAGAGCATTGATTTTAATTTTGCAACCAGCACTCTTGGGCTTACTGGCTTTTTTAAATAATCATCACCGCCAGCTTCAAATCCGGCAATTTGAGAATAATCCTCACTACGTGCTGTTAAGAAAAGTATTAATGTAGAATCAAGTTTGGATTCTTTGCGCATTTCAATACAAGTCATTATGCCATCCATTTCAGGCATCATAATATCCAATAAAATTATGTTTGGCAATTTTTCTTTTGCTAGTTTTAAACCCTCAATGCCGTTTCTAGCCGAATATACAGTAAAATCGGCTTTAACTAAATTATACGTAAGAAATTCGTGAATACTTTCTTCGTCATCCACTATTAAAACAGAGTTTTGTAATTCTTTCATAATTAATCTTTAGACCTTTTATTCAATGTAAAATTATTTCTTTTGCATTAACTGAATATTAACAGTATATTATCTAATAGTTATTAAAACGAGATTATACTTTTGGTTTTAGTAATAGAGAATTAATCTTTAGTTAACTATTAATTTATATCATTAAAATAGTTTTGTATAAAATTATATTCATTGAATTTTAAAATAAATACCATTTTCTTCAAGCAACTAATTAAAGCCTTTATCTCTCCTCTTAATATATTTTATTCTGCTTGTTTCACGATGTTATTATACTTCTTACACTATTATTCAATATTTATATCATGATTTTTTTATGCAAGAAAAATTAAAAAAAGAAAAAAGAAAAGTAGATATTCTGGTTATTTCAGATGTTCATTTGGGGACATATGGATGTCACAGCAAGGAACTTCTAAAATATATAAAAAGCATTAAGCCAAATACAGTTATATTAAATGGAGATATAATAGACATGTGGCAGTTTAGTAAAAGATACTGGCCAAAATCGCATATGAAGGTAATTCATAAGATAATTAAGTGGATTAGTGAAGGAGTCAAAGTATACTATATAACCGGAAATCATGACGAAATGCTTAGGAAATTTGCTGGATTTAAAATGGGCTCACTAATAATTGATAACAAATTATTAGTTGAGATTGATGGTAAAAAAACTTGGATTTTTCATGGTGATGTGTTCGATGTTACGATGAAAAACTCGAAATGGCTTACAAAATTAGGATCACATGAGTACGATTTGCTAATACTTATAAATGCAGTCTGTAACTGGATTTCTGTAAAAGTGGGAAGAGGAAAAATATCTTTATCGAAAAACATAAAAAATAGCGTAAAACAAGCAGTGAGTTTTATAAATGATTTTGAAAAAACGGCAACAGATATAGCAATTTCAAATGGATATGATTATGTATTATGCGGTCACATACATCACCCAGAAATGAAAACTATAAAAACCGAAAAAGGACAAGTTGAATACTTAAACTCCGGTGATTGGATAGAAAATTTAACAGCTCTGGAATACAACGATAAAAAATGGAGCATCTTTCAATATAAAGATAAAGATTTTGAAAATGACGAAATAGATGAAGTTGATGATGAAATATTGATGATGAGCAATAATCAAATTTTCAAACAAATGCTTTGTGAATTCTCTATAATAGCAAACTAAAAAATTAAAAAACATGAAGATTTTATACGCAATTCAGGGAACAGGAAATGGCCACATAACAAGAGCTATTGAAATAATACCATATTTACAAAAAAAAGGAGATTTAGATATACTTATAAGCGGTATACAATCTGATATTGAATTACCATTTAAAGTTAAATACAAATTAAATGGTCTTTCATTCATTTTCGGAAAACAAGGAGGTGTTGACATCTGGAAAACATATTGGAAAATGAATTCTAATAAGTTAAGGAAAGAAATTAAAGCTTTAGATTTAACAAAATACGATTTAATTATTAATGATTTTGAACCAGTTTCGGCTTGGGCTGCAATAAGAGATAAAAAACCCTGTATAGGCCTAAGCAATCAAGTAGCAACACTACATCCTTTGGCACCAAAACCAAAAAATAATGACTTAATTGGTAGATTAGTTTTACAAAAGTATGCACCTTCTTCCTTCAATTATGGGTTTCATTTTAAAAGTTTAGATAACAATATATACACCCCAATTATAAGAAAAGAAGTAAGAGAAATAACAACCACAAAAGATGGGCACTATACAGTTTATCTGCCTTCTTATGACGATAAGCAAATTTTAAAAAACTTAAGTAAAATTGAAAGCGTTAACTGGGAAGTTTTTTCAAAACACTGCAAGAAAAGAAAAAAAGTAAGAAATATAACAATTCATCCTATTAATCAGGAATCGTTTTTAAAAAGCATGGCTGCAAGCACTGGAGTTCTTTGTAATGCAGGATTTGCGACTACAAGCGAGGCTTTATTTTTGAAAAAGAAATTACTAGTTATTCCTATGAAAAAGCAATATGAACAAAAGTGTAATGCCGAAATGCTTAAAAGTATGGGAGTGAGAGTTATTAAAAAATTAAACAAAGAAAACCATATTAATATATACGAATGGATAAGATCTAAAAAAATTATAACGGTAGATTATCCAGATATAACGGAAAAAATTATAGAGACTATTTTTGAAAATCATTTAGGAAAAGATACTTTGGATAAAAATTTTACTAAGGCAAATTATAGCCTTTTTCAATAAATACATTTTTAATCTTTTGATGAAGAATTCAGATTTTGGAGACTCTTTCACATGGGGGGTTTCTTCATCGGCACTGCAAACAGAAGGTGCTTTTAATGTTGATGGAAAAGGACTCTCTATTTGGGACGAATTCTCAAAGAAAAAAAATAAAATATTTAATAACGATTCACCAGCAATTGCTTGCGATTTTTATAATAACCACAAAGAAGATATTGCAATAATAAAACAGTTAGGTATTCCAAATTTCAGATTTTCATTATCCTGGTCAAGGATACTACCAAATGGAACTGGAAAAATAAATCAGCTAGGAATTGATTTCTATAACAAAATACTTGATACTTGCATTGAATCAGGTATTGAGCCTTGGGTGACATTATATCATTGGGATTTGCCATTGGAACTTGAAAAACAAGGTGGTTGGGCTAATAGAGAAATTCTTAAATGGTTCGAAGAATTTGTAACAGTTTGCATATATTCTTTTAAAAGCAAAGTAAAATATTGGATGATTTTGAATGAGCCAATGGTTTTTACCGGAGCAGGATATTTTTTGGGCGTACATGCTCCTGGAAAAAAAAGCTTATCAAAGTTTTTATCTGCAATGCACCATGCTGTATTATGTCAGGCAATAGGTTATAACGTAATTAAAAAAATACAGCCAACAGCTCAGGTTGGAACAACATTTTCGTGCTCATTTATTACACCAAATTCCACTTCTAAAAAAGATACACTTGCAGCAAAAAGAATGGATGCACTTTTAAACAGATCATTTATCGAACCCTCATTAGGACTTGGCTATCCGATGATAACATTCCCTTTTTTAAAACGAATTAAGAGATATATTTTAGAAGGTGATGAAGATTTAATGAAAGTTGAGTTTGATTTCATCGGTATTCAGAATTATACCAGAGAAGTTGTTACACATTGTTTTTATATTCCCTATTTAAAAGCAAAAATAATTCCGGCTAATAAACGAAAGGTTTATCACTCTAAAATGAATTGGGAAGTCTATCCTGAATCAATTTATCAAATGATTAGAAAATACAGTAAATATAATGGTGTTAAGAAAATAATTATTACCGAAAATGGTGCTTCTTTTAAAGATGAAGTAAAAAATAACATAATAGAAGATAAAGAGCGAAAACAATTTATAAAATCAAACCTCGAACAAGTTTTAAGAGCTAAAATAGAAGGGTTAAAAGTTGATGGCTATTTTGTTTGGTCATTAACTGACAACTTTGAATGGGCAGAAGGTTACAAACAAAGATTTGGAATAATTCATATAGATTACCAAACTTTAAAAAGAACAATAAAAGAATCGGGAAAATGGTATAGTAATTTTTTAACTAAAAACAGTATTTAACATTACTAAAAACTATAACTAACTCCCAAACTAAAGTAGGTACCAACCTTGTAATTAATAGTTTCCTGTTCACGTTTTACTTTTGCACCATCTTTTCCAGTAAAGATTAGAAATTGTTTATTAACAAATGGCTGATTTAATATATCCTGAATACCACCCTTTAATTGAAAATGCTTACCAAGTTTTTTAGAAAATGTTAAATCAAGCGACTGACGAGGCATTTCATAAGTGTCTGGAATATCTTCATCAGCATTTTGCATTGGTTGTCCTACAGCAATAATTCTTTTACCAATTACATTATATAATAAACTTACCATTAATCCCTGTTCTTCGTTTTGGTAAAACAAACCAACATTTACTATAAATGGCGATTGGCCTTGCATTGGGCGATCTCTGTCTTCTATAGGATTATCAAATTGAACTTTACTTTTAATATATGAAGCATTAAGAGAAAGATTGAAATATTTAAAATATTTTAGAAAACTATCTGATTTCCCTAATTTCTCAAAGGATTTTTTCATTTCTATTTCCGCTCCAATACTTGTAGCTTGTTTTGCATTCTGAAATCCATATTGTAAACCACTTCCTGCATTTACATATCTTATCTCAATTGGATTAACAAATTGTTTGTAGAAAATTCCGGCTGAAAAAGTTTCAGATTTTGAAGGATAAAGCTCATATCGCAAATCGAAATTATGTATTATAGCATCTTTAATTTTCGGATTGCCACCAAATGCAGCATTTAACTCAAAATCATAAAATATAAATGGTGCAATTTCTCTGAATTCTGGGCGATTTATAGTTTTTCCATAACTTAATCTTAACTGACTTTTTTCTGTTAAATCATATGAAAGATTTATTGAGGGAAATAATTTTATTGCATCATTGTTATAATTAACAGGAATTGTAGGATTATCTGACAAATAACTATCTAAAGTCTGCCTGTTTTTTTCAACTCTTACACCTGTATAAATCTGAAATAACAAAGTAACAGGAATTTTAAAAGCAACATATGAAGCAGCCATCAAATTGCCAGCATCATAAGAATCGGAAGGGTTTGATGATTCGCTTATTTTTATACCATTTATATTGTTAATATTTTGCTCTGTAAATATTTCATCAGGTGACAAAAATAAATTAATGTTTGTGCTATCAGTACTTTTCTTATATCCTAGTAATCTTGCATTAAATGTTCTAGTTTTATTTTCTAAATATACTCCTGCTTTTAACTCAGGTCTGAAATCATTAAACTTAAATTTTTGCTCATAATTTGCACATCCCATAACAATATTCTCATTCAAATGCATATACACTCTTCCTGCATATTTTGGGGAAGCCGCAGAACCAATAGCAACTTCGTATTTGTTATAATATTGACTAGTGGGATCTGTATTTTTAATTGTTGTTAATCTTCGAAGGTCTGGCTCATTACGATTTGCAAAAGAGTAACCAGTTGTCCAATTTAATTTTTTTGTATCCTTTCCAAAAGAATGTTGTCCACCAAGCTGTCCAGAATAGGTAGTACGACTCAAAAAACGATATTCATATGATTTTAATATTTGTGAACTATAATATTCTTCTCCATTTCTGAATATTGTTTTTGAATATCCAGTTTGGTTAAAAACATTTCTAAATTCCAATTTATTATTTTCATTTATTTGCCAAGCCCAATTATGCAAAATACCTTCTTTTGCAGTATTTGTATATTGTTCATCCATAAAATCAAAATCGGGCGTACTTTGATCAAGAGTAAAATTATATACAGTATAATTTCTTCTATGGATATTCAAATATTGACTAGTATTACTATAATTAATTGCAGAAATATTATTTAAAGTTGTTTTACCAATTTTAAATTTTCTTGTAAAGCCCAAAGAAAAACGCTGATCGGGAATAGCTGTTAATTTATTTGCACTCCAACTTGTATTAATTTCTCTACCTAATTCTTGTAATTTCTGTTGATCGGCTGAAAAGTTGGTAGAATTAAAATCTTCCAGTTTATTTAAATGTGTTGGAAAATCGGTTGGCAATGCACGTGTGCCATTATCAAAACCAAGAAAATCAGTTGAACTTCCTTTATATTTATAAAATGTATTAAAAGTTGTACCGTTTCTATAATGAGCTGAATAATTAACTGTAGTTGAATTTTTGTCGGAAATATTTTTTGTAAAAATCTGAATTGCTGCTCCGGCAAACTCAGCAGGAAGTTCAGGTGCGGGAGATTTAAAAATTAGAATATTATCAATTAACGAACTTGGTATTACATCAAATGAAAATGCCTTAACATCTGATTCTGAACTTGGAGCAGTAGCATTATTAAGAAGTGTTGAATTATATCTTTCACTTAATCCACGAACCATAACAAAACGTCCATCAATTACAGTAATGCCTGGAATTCTTTTTATTACTTCAGATGCATCTTTATCTTGCGAACGTTGTATTACTTCGCTTGATATGCCATTAACTACAAGATTACTTTCTTTTATTGAACTTATAAGGGACATATCGGTATCAGTTTTTCTTGTGGCCACAACACTAATTTCAGTTAATTGTGTTGACGCTGGCTCAATGTATATTGTTACAATAGTTTCTTTATCCTTTGTTACTTTTACTCCTTCAATTATTAATTGTTTATATGAGATATAAGATATAACAAGATTACATGTTCCAGGTTTAACATTAGTAATAATAAAATTTCCATCAAAATCTGTAGAAGCTCCCTGAGTTGTACCTTGAATAATTACACTAGCTCCAAAGATACTCTCTTTTGTTACTTTGTCTTTTATATTTCCTTTAATACTTCCTTTATCTGAAGCACTGGCTTTATAAAGACTTAGAAATATTAATGCGAGGATTAAAATAGTTTTCAAATAAGACATTTTATTTACTTTTTATAATTGCAAAATTATCAACTCTGTTTTAACTTAACGTTAAGTTGATTTTAATGAATTGTTATCTATAATAAAAAAAGGGTGCCTTAAAAAAGGCAACCCTTTACAAACATCCATCGAAGAAAA
The DNA here is from genome assembly GCA_903872185.1 of uncultured Bacteroidota bacterium. Classification (GTDB taxonomy): domain Bacteria; phylum Bacteroidota; class Bacteroidia; order Bacteroidales; family GWA2-32-17; genus GWA2-32-17. Next base: position 39,208 of record CAIQJL010000215.1, read on the forward strand.
GATTATTAGTAAACTGTATTTTGTGGATCGTAATTAGCCCAGCCACTTAACCAATTAGAAGTTCCAAAAGCACCGCGATAAGTTACAACTTCAAAACCAGTAGTTAAATTAGCACTTGAAAAACTTGCAGTACCTAACAAAGGTGAATTTGAAAGAGGTAAGAAATTTGGAGTTGTACCCCATGGATCAGTTACTTTCAAAGATGAATTTGCCATTAAAGTATCATTACCAGCGCCTAAGTACCAACTTGCAACTTGTGAAGCAGTCCAAGTAGCACCACTTGTACCAATTTCAAAAAATGTACTTGCACTACTACAACCTGAGATAGTCACGTTTTTAATTTCTAAATCACCATTTGTTGCATTTGTTTCACATTTGCTACCATCTATCATAACACCTTCTAAATAACCAGCAAATACTGAATTATAAACACAAAGACGTGAATTTCTGCGAATATGCATAGATCTTTTAAAATTAGCACTAATATTAGAAGTTGCAGATGAAACTCTTGGTCCAAAAATGCTTACGTTTGAGAAAATAGGGTGAGTAAATGGAGCATTATCAGAACCTGCTGCATCATTATCAGATTCAAAACCATTAGAACCAGAAACGTCAGCAACGTTTTTATCTCTTAAAGACACAATAAATTGTACTTTTCCAGAAAATCCAAAGTCAGTATCAAAATCATCATCTAATCCTTTGTATGCAAATAAATGTTTACAGTTTACTGTACCACCAAACCATTCAAAAGAATCATCGTTAGCATAAGAAACCATTACGTAGTCAACAGTTGTTCCACTTCCAACACCACAGAATGTTAATCCGTTAATTTCTTTATCTGGCATTAAAGGATAACCAGCATATTCTATACGTACATATTTTAAAGTACCTGAATTATCAAGAGCATCTGTACCGCCATAAATTGTACGAGGACCACCTTCTACCTGAGGATTAGTCTGGTTTACTGGAGCTTTTCCACAAAGTACAACACCACCCCAATCGCCACGGTTACGGAAAGTAACAGGAGCATTTGAAGTAAAAATAATAGGCTGAGCTAAAGTACCATTTGCTTCAATTTTAGCACCTCTTTCAATAATTAATGTGCCCATTGTTGTTTTGTCACCTTTAATAACAGTTCCAGGACTAACTGTTAACGTAACACCGTCCACAACATAAACAAATCCTTTTAATAAATATTTTTTATCTGCTGTCCAGGTTGTATTAGCGGTAATTTCGCCAGTTATCTCTATCACAGAAGAAGAAGGTGTTGGATCTGGTTCAGCAGTATCCTTTTTTTTGCATGAGGTAAAGCTCATACTAAAACCAATTAATAATGCTAATGCATAGAACAAAAAACTTTTTTTCATAATTAATTATTTAAATGATTAATAAATTTCAAATTTCTGATGCAAAGATTATCTCTTGAATTAAAAGAGCTGTTACCAAATCTTTACTTGAACTTTACCAATTTGTTAATAATGTATTAACTAAAAATAATCTAATGTTAACGTAAGTTTAACATTAGATAATAGCATTGAATCTATATTTGCAATAAAAAAAAGAAAATGAAAACATTATTTATTTTACTCTCAATATTAGTAATAGGTATAAATTCTAACGCTACTGATATTAAAAGCAAAAAAACAAATACCACTTTTATTTCAGGTAAAGTAACTGATATAAACACAGGTGAGGCACTAGTTGGAGTAAAAATTCAAATATCTGGAAACAATAACACTGTGTACACTGATTTTGACGGAAACTTTAAATTAGATGTTTCTGATGCAGGAAACTATAATTTGAAAACCTCATATATCTCATATAAAGAAGATACTTTAACTGACATTAAAATTGAAACCAATTCTGAAAATAAGGTATCAGTAAAGTTAACACCAAAAAAATAATTAAAATTTCACTTCTCAATTATACTACACTTTCTGAATTGCTTAATAGAGAACACTATTAAGCATTCTTTTTTAATACTTATTTAAAGAACAGCTTTTCTTATTTGTGCAATAAATAAAGTATCATTAAATTTGTATTATCTAAAATAATCTAGAACATTATTTATCTATGAAAAAATATTTCGTTTTAATCAGTTTCCTTTTATTTTCTTCCATAATTTTTGCTCAAAATATTGAAGAAAAAGATGGGTTATATTATAATGAGAATACACTTTACACTGGGTTATTTGAAAAAAAGGATAATGAAGCTATCACAAAGATGAATATCTCAGCGGGAAAATTAGAGGGAATTACAAATGTTTATTATTTGTCAGGACAAAAAAAAGAACAGCAATCATATAAAAATGGACTATTCGATGGTTTATGGATAACATGGAATGAAAATGGACAAAAGCTTGCTGAAGCAAATTATAAAGAAGGAAATAAAAATGGTAAATGGTTCATTTGGGACGAAAAAGGCACTTTACGATATGAAATGAATTACGAAAACGGTCTGCGTAAAGGAAAATGGATAATGACAGACGAAAATGGTGTGCTAATCTCAGAAAAGGCTTATTAAATAATTTTTTAACTACTAATTATTTATACAACAAAGTTTAATTTGAAACTTTTGATATATAGCATTGAGCTACCATCACAAAACCGCACACAGATAAAAGGCTACTGATTAAAGCCATCCAAAGAATTTATTGGCGGTAATTTTTTTAGAAAACTATTAGAAAAAGAAAGCACACACAAGGTATTACCTGGCTTTTATAGGTATAACACCAACGCAAAAATCATTACAAAATTTATTTCAGTATTCTTATATTTGATTTGTAAATAATTCAAAAAGTTTCTTAAAAGTGCAAACTAAAAAATAAATAACCGTGGAGACCATACTCCACTTAAAAAAAACGGGCGAAACCGAAATGCCAAATGAGTTGGATAAATAACTAACATAAATACCCTTTAAATTTCATAAAAATAAAACACACATTTTAGAACAATACATTAATAAAAATCTGTCGTATCAATTACACTAAGCACATTATTTCAAAGGAATATTAAAATTCTATATTTTATTGTTTTGTTTCGTTAGGTAAATCACCTATTTAAAATTAGTTATGTGGCTTTTTAAAATATTTTTAAATTTGATTTTTCGCAAATTCAAAAAATTATAAATGAAACTCCCTCTTGTTTGCTTTGTTATATTTTTTATATTCAGTAGTTGTGAAACAAAACACAATTATCAAGATTTAAGTAAAAATTCAAAAAACACAAAAGAAAAAACAAAATCCTCTATAAATAATTCTATTTGTCCCGTTGTGTTCGTTGTTAATGAGTCTAAACTAAATAAAACTCTTGCAGGGGTTCCGGTTATTAATAAAATAGTTTCAAATATTAAAAAAGCAAAAGAATCTAAGACTATAGAATATACTAATTTGTGTAAAATAACAATTGGAAAAGACTCTGTTTTATTTCCAAAAATCATTAAAAGTCCAATTTTGAAATCTGTTATCGCAGGTATGCCAGAAACAGTTGATAGCAAAGATTTTTATAATAGAACAAATAACTTTGAAAACTATAATTGCTTTAATAATAACCTAGGAAATAAATCAGAAATAGTAAGATGCATAATACAAGATAAGAATGGTAATATTTGGTTTGGAACAGATGGTGATGGTGTTTCAAAATTTGACGGAAAATCTTTTACTACCTATAACGAAAAAGATGGGCTGCCAAGTAATCAAATATTTTCAATTTTAGAAGATAATAAAGGCAATCTCTGGTTTGGAACAAATGGTGGTGGTGTTTCAATGTTTGATGGTAACTCGTTCACAAATATTTCTGTAAAAGAAGGACTTTCTAATAACAATGTATGGTCAATATTGCAAGATAAAGATGGAAATATTTGGTTTGGGACTTATGGTGGAGGTGCAATAAAATATGACGGTAAATATTTAACATATTATACAGAAAAAGAAGGATTAATAAATAATAGCGTCAGAGCAATTACTCAGGATAAACAAGGTAATATTTGGTTTGGAACATATATGGGTGTTAGTAAATTCGATGGGGTATCTTTTACGAATTTTACAGAAAAAGAGGGATTAACAAATAACAGAATAAGAGCTATTGTTCAGGATAACATTGGAAATATTTGGCTTGGCACATACGGAGGAGGAGTGTCTAGATTAACATTTAACAAAAACAATAGTGGATATTCATTTACAAATTTTACTGAAAAAGATGGCTTGTCAAATAATATAGTTCTTTCAATATTAAAAGATAATAACGGAAATATATGGTTTGGAACATCTGGTGGCGGTATTTCAAAATATGATGGTATTAGAATTGAAAAAGAAATTAAAAAAAACAGCCACGTTTCACAACAATATTCACATGACTTTAACCTAGTTAACGAAAACATTATTGACTGTTTTACGAATTATTCTGAAACAGAAGGATTACTCAATAATACCGTACTGTCAATGTTTCAAGACAGAAACGAAAATATCTGGATTGGCACTTCTGGTGGAGTTAGTAAATTTGAAAATAACACTTTTAATAATTATACCGAAAAAGATGGGTTGCCAAATAATTTTATTTTCTCAATATTAAATGATAAGAATGGAAATATATGGTTTGGAACATATGGTGGAGGTGTTTCGAAATATAATGAAAATTCTTTTATGAATTATTCAATAAAAGAAGGACTGCCAAATAATATTGTTTTATCGATAATTCAGGATAAAAGCGGCAATATTTGGTTTGGAACTTATGGTGGAGGTGTTTCTAAATTTGATGGAAAATTTTTTGTTAATTATAACGAAAACGATGGCCTGTCAAATAATAATGTAAGATCTATTTTACAAGATAAATCCGGCAATATTTGGTTTGGAACATATGGTGGAGGTGTTTCTAAATACAATGGTAGGACCTTTACTAATTATACCGAGAAAGAAGGGTTATCAAGTAATATTGTAATTTCTATGTTAGAAGATAAAAACGGAAATATCTGGTTTGGAACATCAGGTGGCGGAGTCTCCAGATTTGATGGCAACACTTTTACTAATTATACCGAAAAAGAAGGGTTGTCAAATAATGTTGTATTATCAATGTTAGAAGACAAACATGGAAATATCATATTTGGCACCTCAGGTGGAGGTATTTCAATATTTGATGGTAAAGCCTTTAAAAACATTGCCGAGAAAGATGGGTTGTTGAATAATTACGTAAGGGCAATTTATCAAGATAAAATTGGCAATATTTGGTTTGGCACACGCCTAGGTCTTTGTAAACTATCATTAAACAATCAAATAAAGTTGAATTCTTTTATTAAAAAAGAGAACTCTATAACAAATGGTATAAACGTATCACAAAATGAAGTGTTTTTTAAAAATTACGAATATGAAGATGGATTTCTTGGTATTGGAATAAATGGTGGCAATACTATTTGCGAAGATAATAGCGGAACTATATGGATAGGCTCAAATGACAGGCTTATAGCATTTAATCCTAATGTTGAAAAGCTCGATACAACACCGCCAAATATTCAATTAACCGGTATAGAATTGTTTAATGAAAATATTTCGTGGGTAAATCTTAAGTCAAATAACAAGACTAAAAGGAAGGGTATTTTAAAATTTAACAATGTTGCGAAAGATACTTTATTTACCTTAGGTAATGGCGTGAACGTTGAAAATTTAAAATTTAATAGTTTATCTCGTTGGTATAATCTTCCAGAAAAATTAAGTTTAGCATTTAATAACAATTATCTAACTTTTCATTTTATAGGAATAACGCAGCTACATAATAAAAAGGTAAAATATAAATATAAATTAGATGATATTGATGAATACTGGAGTGCAATAACAACTCAAACAACTGCTACATATGGCAATTTACCTCAAGGTCGTTATATTTTTAGAGTTAAAGCAATGAATAGTGAGGGGTATTGGAGCAAGGAATTTAGTTATAGTTTTACTATTCGTCCATATTGGATGCAAACATGGTGGTTTAGGACAATTTATATCATTGTATTTATATTATTATTATTTGCATATTACCGTTGGCGCACTAGTGATTTACGAAAACAAAAAAATGAATTAAGATTAAAAATAAATGAAGCCACCTCAGAAATTAGGCAACAAAACGAAGAAATAACTTCAAAGCGAGATGAAATTGAAGCACAATGGGATTTGGTATCAAATCAAAAAAGACATATCGAGGCAATTCATAAAGATTTAAAAGATAGCATTAAATATGCCGAAAGAATTCAACATAGCTTTTTGGCTTCAAGCGAATTATTAGATGAATATTTAAATGAATATTTTGTTTTCTTTCAACCTAAGGATGTTGTTAGCGGTGATTTTTATTGGGCCAGTAAGTTGAATAACGAGAATTTTGTTATAGCAATTGCTGATAGTACTGGGCACGGTGTTCCTGGTGCAATTATGAGCATCCTAAATATTTCATCGCTTGAAAAAGCTGTTGAACAAGGGCTTTGTGAACCGTCAGAAATTTTAAATAAAGTTCGCTGTATTATAATTGATCGACTGAAGAAAGATGGTAGCAAAGAAGGCGGTAAAGATGGAATGGATATAAGTTTATTAAGTTTTGATTTTAAAAACAATAAGCTGCTTTATTCTTCTGCTAATATTTTAATATGGATAATTAGAGAAAATAACATAATTGAATTAAAACCCGACAAAATGCCTGTAGGTAAACACAACAGAGATCAATTATGTTTTACTAAAAATGAGATCATTTTACAAAAAGGTGATATGATATATAGCTTTACTGATGGATTGGTTGACCAATTTGGCGGTGCAAAAGGGAAAAAATACATGCACAAACAATTAAAAGAACTTTTATATTCAATTGCTGATTTACCACTGCAGGACCAGAAAAATCGAATAACTCAATCGTTTATTAATTGGAAAAATAATCTTGATCAGGTTGACGATATTACCATAATGGGAATAAAAATATAATTAAAATTGTTTACATAAATGAAAAAATTAATACTGCTTTATTTTATATCTCTTTTTTTATGCTGTACTCTATTTGGACAAAGCAAATTAGACTCTTTATCTGCTCAGTTAAAGAAAATAAAATCTGATACATCAAGAGTCAACTTACTAGAAGACATTGGAATTGAGTACCTCAACTTTAACAAAGATTCTGCATTACTTATCGAAAAACAAGCATTAAATCTTGCCATTAAAATTAATTATTCAAAAGGTATTTCAAATGGATATTTTAAATGCGGAATCATTTATTCTGAGCAAGAAAATTACACTGAATCCTTAGCGTTTTTAGATAAAGCCTTAAAAATATGCGAAAAACAAAACATAAAAGATGGCATGGCCAATTGTTATAATAATATCGCTAGTGTGTTTTCAAACCGAGGTGATAATTATAAAGCTATAGATTACCTTATTAAAGCATCAAAAATATATGTTGAAATGGGTGAAAAACAAATTCTGGCTACTTGTTATATTAATATTAGTACAACATATGAATCGCAGGGTAAGTATAATAAATCACTTGAATATGCCTTTAAATCATTAAATATATTAGAAAAAACAGGTGGCAAAAAAGAAATAGCACATTGTTACCGTAATATATCAAATATTTATGTTAGTCAAGGATTATATGATAAAGCCTTAGAATATTGTTTGATTGCATTAAAAAATAATAAAGAAATTAATGATAAAGAAGGATTATCTGGTTGTTATACGACTCTTGGAATGATATATTGTTACCAAGGAAACAATAAAAATGCAATGGAGTACTACTTAAAAGCCATGAAAATAAATGAAGAAAATGATAATAAA
>CAIQJL010000216.1 GCA_903872185.1 uncultured Bacteroidota bacterium
TGTTAATATATTGTGGCATATTCTTGTCGTTTTATGTAAGGATCTATTGTCAATACATTTTACAAATTTCTTTAAATGATTACTGTATTGGGTGAACATAATATTTTAAAATAAACACTCTTTGATATTAGGTTATACTCTCCTGTTTTCAGCGTTGCAACACCCTAAAAATTTTTATTGATTATTTGGTATAGTTCGGCTTGTTCTTCATCCATTTTTAGAAGTTTACTTTTTGTAATTTTAGAGTCTGGTAATGTGTATGTTATTTGATACATATTATGTGTTATTTCTGCAGCTTTCTTTAATGACAACGATGATTTTTCTGCATATAATACTCGTTCAAGCTCTTTATATATACAATAAGCTGTAAAAGATATGCATATGTGAGCTTCAATTCTACTTCGTAATCTATGATAAATGGGACGTATTCGTAAATCTGTTTTTGACATTCTAAAAGCTTTTTCGATATGCCAAAGATTTTTATAATTATCAATCACTTTTTTATTTGTTAGTTTTGTGTTCGTGATATAACCTTTTAGTCCGTCCCATTTGTTATCATTTGAGTATTTTTGGTAATCAATTTCAATAGATATTTCCCCATTCATTTTAAGATATTTGTTATAACCCCTATTGTTTATGTTAGATTTAGTAAGCTTTCCCGATTTAACTTGTTTTTCAAGCCTCATCAATCCTCTTTTGCGGTTATATTCATCTTTTTTAGCTCTTTTATCTGAATAATGAACAATGAGTCGAGTATTTAAATTTTTAACAATATTCAAAACGCTATCATCGTTATAGGTCTCCTTTAATATCTGTTTTTTTATTTCATTAGTCTCATTTTTTATGCGGGCACCAATAATATATTCATATTGTTTTTCTTCTAAATTAATAATGTTTTCGTTTGACAAAAGCCCTGCATCTGCTACTATAATTGGTTTATTTAAATTAAACTTCTTGCTGATGTTTTCGACAAATGGAATAAGCGTATGACCTTCATAAGTGTTTCCTTCGTAAATATCGTAACCAATGGCATAGCCACCCAGCCCAACAAGTAAACCAATATAAATTTGAGGACATTGGTGCTTTCCGTCTTTACTAAAACCAGTTTTGCGAAGGTCATCTTCATCGCTCGCCTCAAAATAAAGTGTTGTCATGTCATAAAAAACGACACTAATTTCACCATTTAAAATACGCAAAGTATTGGCAAATGCAATTTGTTCTACTTGATGTTTTAGTTTATTGTTTAGTTTATCTAGAAAACGATAAATGGCATCTATATCAAGTGAGATTCCTTGATAACGGTATAAATATTCTATAGTTTTTAATTTACTTAATGGAAAAGCCATTCTGGAAATAACAAGATGTCGAAACATATCTTCAGAGATTTTATTAAATCCAATAAAATCATATATTTTTCCAAAAATAATTTCTGGACCCAAAGTTCGAATGCTTGCATTTGACAATGCTTCAAATAACAAATCAGCTCTTATATCATTCTCTGAAACAAATAATTCTTGCTGGTGTTCAATGTTTTTTATCTCTTGTTTAGCCAGTAAAATTAGTTCATCTATTTTCTGCTGCGTGGTGGCAGAACCTATCGTTTTCCGTACTTTATACCTACCACTAAACTTGCTAATAACCTGTACTGACGTGCTTCCTGAACGATTTTTTAATTGTCGAATAAACATGTTTTTAAATTTTGCAACACCCAAAATTAAAAAACATATCCTGAATTACAATGGATTACGTGGGTGTTGCAAAAAAGTGCGGAAAACAGGAAAAATACCCTTCTAAATTATTTGTTTATTGATGTTAATATATTGTGGCATATTCTTGTCGTTTTATGTAAGGATCTATTGTCAATACATTTTACAAATTTCTTTAAATGATTACTGTATTGGGTGAACATAATATTTTAA
>CAIQJL010000217.1 GCA_903872185.1 uncultured Bacteroidota bacterium
AATTTGGCATCACTAATACCATCTTCAAATCTTATTTGATGTTCTTTTTTTTCAACTAGCTTTTTTGTTTTTACTTCTTTTTTTGTAATCACCGAATCATTTTTTGGTGAACTTATATCAATTAAATCGACTTTTTTTAGTTTATCTTTTACTTCGATTTTATTCTTTCTATATTTTGATATTTCTGAGTCATTATTATTATCGCAGGAAATCAAAAAAAATAAAAAAAATATTATTAGAATTCTCATAATTTAATAATTTAATTTAAAATAATCAAAAATGAAACCATAAAAAAAGACTGCTCCAAATATGAAACAGTCTTTTTAGTTTTATAAATTATAAAGCTACCTGATAACAGATATCTTCTTTGTGATTTTTTGATTATTTACATTTATTTCTAGTATGTAAATTCCATTATTAATGCTATTCAAATCTATTTCATAATGATTTGAGTTAGTTTCAAAAGGCTCTACTGATATTCTACGCCCTGTTAAATCATATATTTTACAATCAAACGATTTAGTTATAACATCTAGCAATTCAATATTAAGCTTATCAGAAGCTGGATTTGGATATACAGAAACCTGAGTAGTCATATCAATTTCTTCAACACCTATTAAGCAACCTAAAATTTCTATAGCCATAGTTGTATTAACTAACATAGTATCATTAAAGAACTGTGTTGGTGTTTTCCATACTGAAGCAGCAGTTTTTCTTACATATAAATTATTTATACCTGTAACACCTCTATTTGGAGCCATATAAACTACAAATGTGTCAGCTGGTGAATTATAAAATAATTCAAATCCAATAAAGAACTCACCATTTACGGGAATAGGTGTGTTAAAATGAATAGGATGATATAAATAAGGAGTAAATCCACTAATTAACTCATCTTTATAACCTAATCTTATTCCAGGTAAACCTTGACTATTAATATCCCATACAGTAAATCTTACATAATGAGCTGGCAAAGCACTATATGCCTTTACAACTGGCACTACTAATCCTGTAACCTCAGTAAAAGTATAGTTTGTTACTTTGTCTGCATAATACTTAGTTAATAGTTGGTTATTGCCAGGGAAATAACCCCAATGTTGTGGTGTAAGATGCATAAAAGATAAAGGATGTTCACCTTGATTAATATTTGAAACAGTATCGCAGAATCCATTTGGATCTGGCCATGTTTCTGTTGTTACAACAATATAGTCTGATTTACAAAGTGTATCAGCAAAAGAACTATTTCTAACTATTAAACAAACATCATAAATACCAGGTGTTGAATAAACAACATTCTGAGGATTCTGAGTTGTAGAAGTTGCAGGAGTCCCACCCTGGAATGTCCATAGCCAATTTGTTATATTTCCAGTAGATAAATCTTCATAGTTTACTGAACTTCCAAAAACTATTAACCTACCTGATGTTGCATGGAAATTAGCTGTAACAGTATCAGCAATTGCAGGATCAAAAATATGAATGTATAAAAGTTTAGTTAATGTGTCGTTACCATAACCACTGAATAAGATGAGCGTTACATTATAATCGCCAGCAACAGGATAATTAATAAGTGTAGGATTATTTACAACAGAATTGTTAGGAACACCACCATTAAAATACCAATGTAATGAATCGTATACACCAGTTGATAAATTTGTGAAATTAATATTTGAACCAGTTGGTCTGATTGTAAAATCAGCCATAAAATCAGCATGAGGAATATCTGCAGGATCAATTACTGTGATATAACCTAATTTCGTTAATGTATCACTAGAAGCAGTTTTTGATGCTTTATGCCAAACATTATAAACTCCAGGAGTATTATAAAGAATATTAATTGGATTTTTTAATGTTGAAGTTAATAGACCTGGCCCTACACCTGCACCATCAAATGACCATTGCCATGAAGTTGGCAGGTTTGTACTTAAATCAGTGAAATTTACTGTATTACCAGCTACAAGAACAGTTGGAGTTCCAGAAAATAGACAATTAACTGCCAATGGATCAATAACTTCTATATAAGCAACTTTAGTAATACTATCTGCAAAATTTGGTTTAGTTACTTTTAATTTAACAGGAAATAATCCAACATTATTATATTGAATATTTTGTGGATTTTGAATCGCAGAAGTTAATGGACCTGGGCCAGCACCTGCTCCTGTAAATGTCCATTGCCAGGTAACTGGTGAACCAGTTGTCAAATCAGTAAAATCTACAAGGCCACCCATATTAACTGTTGCAGGCACACAAGGATTACCTATGAAATCAGCAACTAAAGGCGTTCCGCATTTTGTAGAATGTGTAAGAGGTTCTAATGGGCCGCCAGTTGCAAAACAAGCCTGAATACGTGTTTTTTGATTAGGTGTAAAATTGGCATATGCAATATCATCAACATAGTCCATAAAATTCATATACATAATACCAGGTGCAGTACCAGAACAAGCATCAGTTAATGGAGGAGTTGGGTTTCCATAAGTTTCTATATCTTGAGGAGGAGTATCTGCACATAAATCATCAGGAGAACAACCGCCAGAATCGCCCCAAATATGTATTAAATTAAAACAATGTCCGCTTTCATGAGTACCGGTACCACCTAAATCATATGGAGCTGTAGCACTTGTAACACCAGTATAAATATAATTATTTACTAAACCATATTCAGGATTTGTAGCAGCTCCAGCAGGTGTAAGAGCATATCCACATAAACCAGCACCTAAATCGCAAACCCATATATTTAAATAATCTGTTGTAGGCCAGCTATCAAGTCCTCCTGTTGCTACATGTTTCATCCCTGAACCTGTGCCCCAAGGAGCACCAGAATAATCTTTTCTTTCAATTCCACTTGTTGCTGCTCCGGTCGGACTAATTGAAGCCATACAAAACTGTAAATCTGTATTTATCTTTAAACTAGCTGCAAATGGGCCCATAGTATGAACGTTTAATCCAGCATAATCCTGATTCATTACATCAATTTGCTCGGTACATCTTAAATCAAGAAAACCAGCATGTTGAGCAGGTGATAACACAATATGAAAAACAACAGGAATTGTTATTACAGCTTTTGGAGAATAACCCTGTGGGTGTTCGGCAACAAACTTTTCTGTAAATTCCTGCAACTTCTGGTAAGCTTCAGCATATCCAGCTTCATTTAGCAATCGTCTTTCCTGCACTTCATTAAAGCCACATTTACGCTTATTATTTGTAGTTGTATTTTGAGCAAACAAAACTACTGTAAATAAAAATGCGGCTAAAAATGTAAAAATGTATTTCATATTGTTACTTTTTTTTCAAAATTTTACTTGTAAAGATAAAAAAACTATTTCAGAAAAAAATATAAAGTCAAAACCTTTATAAAGACGTTTATTCACAATAAAGGTTGCTCTATTCAAATAAAAAGAAACAATAAATATATTGCTTTTAATTTACTGATTTTCAACAATTATCTAATCGTGGATTTTTTTTCATGAAAAACTGAATTAATATCTATTATAAATTCGGGACTTATTTATGATTTACTAACCATTTATTAAATAATTTTAAAAAACTATTTAATCACATATTTGCATTAAATTAAAAAAGCGACCCTAAAGTCGCTTTTTTAACAAATAAATTTTTAAAAATTATTTAACAACTGAAATTTTCTTAACAAATTTACCATTTGAAGACTGACCTTCAATTACATAAATTCCATTTGAGAATCTACTTAAATCAATTTTTGAAGGATTTTCTTCATTGCTATAAATAACAGTTTTTGCACATAATTTTCCATAAATATCCATTATACTAATATCTACTTTTTCACCATTTGCATAAGGAAGTACAATATTAATTTCATTTCCTGCAGGATTAGGATAAATAAGAATATTTGCAGAAATACTAGTATTTTCATCAATAATTGTAGTACAAGGTGTCCATTTAAAAATACCTTCAGCAGTTGCGCTTGTATTAAATCCACCGGCCCATCCAGTAGTTGAGTTTAACATTGTAACAGCAGTATATTGCAATGCATCAATAGTCGTCCATGTTAGACCATTATCTGTACTATAAGATGAACCATAAGTACTTGCAACAAATGGCCAAACACCACCAACAGAATACCATGTACTTGTTGTTCCAGGAACAGGAGCAATCTCGCTTGTATTAATAGCACCAGTTGGAGTAAATGCTGTCCAAGTAGTTCCTCCATTTGTTGTTCTGCTTAATGAAAAAGTAGTAAGATCACCTGAAGTTGCATTATACACTTTAGTGATAGCAATACCATTGTTTGCATCAATGAATTTAATTTCATTAACATCTGCTAAACCAGTAGTAGCTACTGTCCAAGTGGCACCTTTATCTGCTGACTTATAAACTCTACCATTATCTGTTCCAAACCAAATATTATTACCAAAAGCACAATATACGCCTGACCATCCATATTCGCCTGCAGCAATAGGTGTTGGAATATTTCCTGTAACTACTCTGGTCCATGTGGTACCGCCATTTGAAGTTTTATAAATCTCAAAATAACCACCTGCAGGATCACCAGCAGCAACACCATTGGATGCATCAAAGAAATGTATGAAGTTAAGCCAACTTGAACCAGCAGTGCTAAAAGAAGCAGAAGTCTGTTGTGTCCATGTTGTTCCACCATTTGTAGTCACCATTACTTTACCAAGGCCAGATGTTGTATTATATAGACCTGCCCATGCATTGGTGCCGCTAACAGCAGAAATATTTGAAATACCATATCCGGTATTTCCTGAAATAGTTCCAGGAGTCCAGGTTGTTCCACCATTTATAGTTTTTGTAAACTCTTGAATAGTAGCACCTCCACCAGAGCCATCATAAGCTGGTGCCCATACTGTATTTGCATCAACAATACTGATAGAAGAGATACCTCTGTACTGAGTAGCAAATCCAGTATTTTGTACAGTATTCCAATCACCACAAATTGTAGTACCTGGAGCAGTAACAGTTATATAAGAAGTCTTTGTTAAAGTATTTGTTGGTGTTCCAACGGTTAATATTGCATTATATACACCAATTGTATTATAAGTAACAGTTACTGGCCCTGCACTTGTTGATGTTGAAGGAGTGCCTCCAGGAAAAGACCAGCTATAAGTAGCAACTGTTCCAGTCGATTGACTAGTATAAGTTACCTGTCCGCCAGCACTTACAGTAGTTGGTGATCCTGTGAATAGTGCTACTGGGCTTGAAGTTGGGCTGGTACAAGCTGTTGATAGACTTAGATTATATAAAGGGCCACCTGCAGCGAAGCAAGCTTGAATTCTTGTTTTCTGACCAGGAGTAAAATTAGCATATGCAACATCATCAACATAATCCATAAAATTCATAAACATTACACCAGGAGAAGTAGTTGAGCATGCATCATATAATGGACTTGATGGAGTGCCATAATTTTCCTGATCTTGAGGTGGGGTATCAGCAATAAGATCATCAGGAGAACAACCAGCTGCATCTGCCCAAATATGTTTTAAATTAAAACAATGGCCAATTTCGTGTGTTGTAGTTCCACCTAAATTATAAGGAGCAGAAGCTCCGGTAACTCCAACATACTGATAATGACATACTAATCCAAATTCAGTACTTAAAGGAGAAGTTGGATACAAAGCATATCCACATAATCCACTGCCTAAATTACAAACCCATATATTAAGATATCGATTTACATCCCATGCATCTAAACCACCTTGAGATGTATGTTTAATAGTAGAAGAAGTTCCCCAAGCTTGGCTTGTAGCAAGAATTTTCTTTTCAATACCATTTGAAACACCACCGGTTGGGGTTACAGCTGCTAGGCAAAATTGAAGTTCTGTATTTGATTTTAATGTGGTAGAAAATGCACCCATTGAATGAGTATTTAAACCAGCATAATCTCTATTCAAAACTGTCATTTGTTCTGTTATTCTAGAATCTAAAAAAGTTGTAAACTGAGCAGCTGTTAAAACTACATGAAAAACAACAGGAATTGTTACCACTGCTTTAGAAGAAGATCCATTAGGATTCTGAGCAACAAATTTACTTACAAGACTTTCCAATTCATTATAGCTTTTTGCATATTCAGGATCTGTATTCATCTTTTGTTGATGAATATCATCGGTAGCACAAATACGTTTACTGGTTGTAGAATTATTTGTTTGAGCCATAAGCCCAACAGTAAACAGGACTAACATTAAAATCGTAAATAGTTTTTTCATAAATTTTTGGTTTTTGATTTTAGCATAGACAAAGGTTTGTATTCTTTAGTTGCATAAAAGTATTTAAAAGTTCTAAAAAAGTGCTATAATTTCAAAAAAATATATCATTTTTTATTAAAAAGTTATTTAGTTGTAATAATTGAAATTATATCTAATTTTGAAAAAGAAAAGTTTAATTTATTATGAAAAGGTCATTTTATTACTTCCTCATTTTATCAAACTTATTATTAATCTCATGTTCACCTTCAAAAGAAGAGGCAATAAAATATAACGATTCAATGATTGAGGAACAGTTAAAAATAGTGTCACTTTTTGATTCCTTAAATTATTGTTTAGACAGTAATATTTCACAACAATTATTACCAATTCAAAAAAAACTATCAAATCAAATTGAGGAATCATTAAAAAAAATTAATAAAATTGAAGAATTTGACAAAAATAGCAATTACAAAAAAAACATTGAAGCATTATTTAATGTTTACAAAGACATTACTAACAACGAGTACTATAAAATAATTAACATCTATATCCTACCCGATTCATTATATTCAAATGAAGAAGAAGTTAAATTAAATATATTTTGGAATGAAGCTTTTAAAAAAGTTCAAAACCAACTAGTCGAATTTAACAAAGTTCAAGTAGATTTTTCTAAAAAATACAATTTCAAATTAGAATAAGTAAAAATTCATTTTTTTATTCTAAACTATCTTATTTTAAAATGAAGAAAGACGAGGCAAAAAATAGAATTGATTTATTACGTAATCAATTAACAAAGCATAATAACAATTATTACGTTCTTAATAAACCCACTATTTCCGATTTTGAATATGATATATTAATGAATGATTTAGTACAACTCGAAAAGCTATTTCCTGAATTTATTGATATTTCATCACCAAGTCAGAAAGTTGGAAGCGACCGTGTAAAAGGATTTGAGCAATTTACTCATGAATATCCAATGCTTTCTCTTGGAAACACATATTCAACTGAAGATTTAAAAGCATTTTTTAGTAGAACCGAAAAACTTCTTGGTTTTTTTCCGGAATATGTTTGCGAACTTAAATTTGACGGAGCCTCTATAAGTTTAATATATGAAAATAATATTCTAACAAAAGCATTAACACGTGGCGATGGCGCAATTGGCGATAATGTTATTTCAAATGTAAATACAATTAAATCAATACCGAAGAAAGTTTTTGCAAACAACGTACCCAAGCACTTTGTTATTCGTGGCGAAGTAATGATGACAAGAGATGTATTCGAAAGATTAAACAAAGAGAAAGAAACCTCAGGCGAACAGGCATTTGCTAACCCTAGAAATGCAGCTGCCGGCACATTAAAAACTTTAGACTCTTCAATTGTTTTAAATAGACAATTAGAATGCTTTTTATATTTTTTATTAGGTGAAGACATTCCATTTAAAAGCCATTTCGAAAATTTAAAAATTGCAAAATCCTGGGGATTTAATGTACCAGATTTTATTAAACTTTGTAGCTCAGAAAATGAAATATTTGATTTTATTAATCATTGGGAAATTGAAAGACATAATTTAAAGTTTGATATTGATGGAATTGTAATAAAGGTAAACTCAATTGCACAACAAGAAGAACTAGGGTTTACTGCAAAAAGCCCACGGTGGGCTATTTCTTATAAATTTCAGGCAGAACAAGTTAAAACAAAACTTTTATCAATTGTATTTCAAGTAGGAAGAACAGGAATCATAACTCCTGTTGCCAACCTTGAACCAGTTTTATTGGCTGGAACAAAAGTAAAACGTGCTACTTTACACAATGCCGACCAAATTGAGATGCTTGGAATTCATTTAGGAGATACTGTTTTAGTTGAAAAAGGTGGAGAAATAATTCCTAAAATAATTTCAGTTGATATAAATTTACGTGATAATAATTCAACAGCATTCAAATTTATTGAAAACTGTCCGGAATGTAATACCAAGCTTATTCGTAATGAAAATGAAGCCGGTCATTTCTGCCCTAATGAAAATTGTCCACCTCAGATAAAAGGTAAAATCGAACATTTTATTTCGCGAAAAGCAATGAATATTGATGGATTAGGAGAAGAAACTGTTGATTTACTTTTTCAAAACGGACTAATAAAATCGGTTGCAGACATTTATCAATTACAAAAAGAACAGATTTTAAAACTAGAACGATTTGCTGAGAAATCTGCTGATAACATGTTGACAGGTATTGAAAAATCTAAAGAAATTCCTTTCCAAAAAGTATTATTTGCATTAGGAATTAGATTTGTTGGCGAAACTGTTGCCAGAAAACTAGCCATTCACTTTAAAAACATAGACGCATTAATAAATAGCACAACAGAAGATTTATTAAAAGTTGATGAAGTTGGAGATAAAATTGCGTCAAGTGTTATCGCATTTTTTCAAAACCCAGAAAACATTAATGTTATTAATGAATTAAAATCATCAGGAATTCAATTCTCAGAAAACCTCGAAAACCAGATTATATATCCTGCCCTACTTGCTGAAAAAAGTATTGTTGTTACAGGTAGTTTCGAAAAACCATATGATAGAAAAAAACTCGAAGAACTGGTTTTTAATTATGGTGGAAAGCTTGTAAAATCAGTTTCAAAGAATACTACGTTTATTGTTGCTGGCGAAAAACCAGGACCAGATAAAATTGAGAAAGCTGAAAAATTTAAAATTCAGATAATTTCATCAATAGATTTTTTAAAACTAATAGAAATAAACCTAACAGGTTTATAAAACCTGTTAGGTTTTTAAATTATAAATAACTTTCCGAAAGTTAGCTTAGCTTGCCTTTGCCAACTTTAGGAAATTAACAACATAAAAAAAGCTGCTCAATTTGAGCAGCTTTTTTAAAACAGTTAATATCGGTTTCTTTTTCTGTATTTAGTATGTAACAAATGATGTGATTTTTCACCAAGTGGAACTTTTAAATATTCTGCATAAATCTGAGCTACTTCAGGATTTTCATGCGACATACGAATTGGTTTACCCATATCTTCTGCATAAGTAGCATCAATACGTTTTTGTCTAATTTCATTTGTAGTTGGAATTGGTTGACCACCGCCACCAATGCAACCACCAGGACAAGCCATAACTTCAACAAAATGATATGGAGATGTTCCAGCAACAATTTGATCCATTATTACTCTTGCATTTTTTAAACCATGAGCAATAGCTACCTTAGCTTCAACTCCTTCCAAGAATGAATATTCTGGCAAACATTTTTCGAATTTAATACTAGCTGCTTTTATACCTTCTAATCCACGAACAGGCATAATATTTAAATTTTCAAATGGAACATTTCTTCCTGTTATTAAGAAATAAGCTGTACGTAATGCAGCTTCCATAACACCGCCAGTGGCGCCAAAAATAACAGCTGCACCAGTAGATTCACCCATTATAGTATCAAACGAATTATTCTCTAAATCCTGGAAGTTTAATCCTGATTGTTTAATCATATAACCAAGTTCACGTGTTGTTAAACCAGCATCTATATCCTGGAATCCACTATCACGCATTTCTGGTCTATTTGCTTCAAACTTTTTAGCTGCACAAGGCATAGCTGCAACGCTAACAATAGACGCTGGATCGATACCCATTTTCTCTGCATAATATGTTTTAGCTAAAGCGCCAAACATTTGTTGTGGTGATTTGCAAGAAGAAAGGTGCCCTAAATGCTCAGGATACATATGCTCAATGAATTTTATCCATCCTGGTGAGCATGATGTTATCATAGGTAAAGAAACTTGTTTTTTATGAACCAAAGCATCTTTTAATCTGCCTAATAATTCAGTTCCTTCTTCTATAATTGTTAAATCAGCAGTAAAATCGGTATCCAATACTGAATTAAATCCCATTTGTTTTAATGCAGTAACCATTTTACCAGTTACTCTAGTTCCAACAGGATAACCTAACATTTCGCCCAAAGCAACACGCACTGCTGGAGCAGTATTAATTATTACATGTTTTTTAGGATCATCAATTGCAGCCCATATTTCATCGTAATATCTTCTTTCTGTTAAAGCACCAGTTGGGCAATGAGTAATACATTGTCCACAATTTGTACAAACTATTTCGTTCATTGGTAAATGCATGAAAGTAGAAATTTTCATATCTTTTCCTCTTTCAGTAACTGCAAGTGCATTAACATGTTGAATTTCTGCACATGTTCTAACGCAACGCTGACAACGAATACATTTACTGTTATCTTTTTCTACCGACCAAGATGCTTTATCAATTTTACAATCACCATCTTTTAGAACACTCATGTAAATTGAATTATCTACATTATATTCTGCAGATAAAATTTGCAATTCACAATTTGTGCTTCTATAACAAGTTGTACATTGTGTATTATGCTCAGAAACTAACAAAGCCATAATATCTTTTCTTGCTCTTCTGATTTTTGGTGATGAAGTTAATATTATCATTCCATTATCAGCAGGAGTTGCACAAGAAGCTGTTAAAGTCTGTTTTCCTACTTGTTCAACAACACAAATTCTACAATTTCCAGCCACACATAAATCTTCATGATGGCAAAGTGTTGGGATTTTAATATTAATTTTTTTTGCGGCATCTAAAATCGAGGTTCCGTGATCCACAGTTACCTGATGTCCGTCTATTGTTAATGTTATATTATTAGCCATTTTTATTTATTTTTTTCAGTTTTAAATTAAAAAATCATTTCTTCTCTAAAATTTGTTACAATTGAAGAGAACGAATTTGTTACCGACTGACCCAATCCACATTTTGATGTTAATCTCATTGATTCGGAAAGTTTTAATAACTGATCTAAATATTCAGCAGGTTTTTCGCCTTTTTTAACAGCTTCAATACCTTTTAATAGTTGTTGACATCCAATTCTGCATGGTGTACATTGACCACATGATTCTTCAGCATAAAAATCTAAATAGTTATGCAACACTCTGTACATAGAACGAGAACTATTAAAAATCATTGTTGATCCACCTGTTGTGTTACCATCGCCAATAATAGCTTTTGCAAAATCTTTTCTTGGAACACAGAATCCAGCAACCCCACCAACTTGAACAGCTTTTGTATCACCATCGCCAAACTCATTTGCAAATGCTTCTACACTCATTCCAAGTTCTAATTCAAATACACCTTCTTTAGGTGAATCGCCAGAAATTGAAAATAATTTTGAACCTCTTTGATCGGCTGTACCGAATTTTTTATATTCTGTTGCACCAATTCTACATACCATAGATGCAGAAGCAAAAGTTTCAACATTATTAACAACAGTAGGTTTTCCAAGGAATCCATCTTGAATTGGATATGGAGGTTTATTTCTTGGTTCACCTCTTTTTCCTTCCATTGATTCTATAAGTGCAGTTTCTTCACCACATACATATGCGCCTGCTCCTAAGAAAATCTGAAGATTAAAATTTAATCCAACTTCTTTTGAATGTTGTTTAAAAATATCAATTTCTTTTTGAAGATCATTTACAAGGTATTTATACTCTCTTCTTAAATAAATAAAACCTTCAGTTGAGCCAGTAACCCAAGCACAAATTGCCATTCCAGAAATAACTTTTCTAGGAACCGACATTAAAAGTTTTCTATCTTTAAATGTTCCTGGTTCACCTTCGTCAGCATTACAGATAACATATTTCACGCTACCTTTTTGCTCGGTTGCAAATTTCCATTTCATTCCTGTTGGAAATCCAGCTCCACCTCTACCACGGAGGCCAGAACTAACTAATTCTGCAATTACTTCTTCTTTCGAACGCTTCATCGTATCTTTTAAAATCTGATAAGGCGCTACAGAATATGGGCTAAATATAATATCTACTTTTTTTGGTTTTTGTGTCATTTTAATTGTCCTCCTTTTTAATTAAATTTCGTTTCTTAAATACCTACCAAAAATTTCTCTAATTTTCTCAGGTGTTAATTTCACAAAATAATCATCATTAATTATCATTGCTGGTCCTTCTTCACAAAGGCCTAAGCAATTTGTTTCTAACAAAGAGAACTTTTTGTCTTGAGAAGTTTCTCCAATTTTAATTTTTAAAACACTTTCAATTGTTGAAAGTATTTCTTCTTTACCTTTCATATCACAAGTCATCGACTTGCAAACTCTAACCACATATTGTCCTCTTTCTTTTGTGTCTAGAAACGAGAAGAAAGATGCTGTTCCGTATACTTCCGCTGCGGAAATATCAAGAACTTTTGCTACTTCAAGCATTGAATCTTTTGAAAGATAGTTCTCTTTTTCAACGATGCCCTGAAGAATCGGAAGTAAACTTTTTCGCTCAATTCCGTGCTTTTTCGATAAAGCGTTGATTAGCTCTTTTGTATCTGCCATTTTTTTAACTTATTTAAATAATTAACAATTTATTTTAAATGATAATTTCCTTTTGCTATTAAAGCAAACAAAATTGGAGATATTATAATTTTCAATGTCTGATATTTGGCATTACAATTAATGTTTAATATCACAATTGTTACAAGACAAAAGATATTGGAAATATGATATTAATTATCTTTCTTAAATTATCTTTTCAAAGCTCTTAATATGTGCCTTTTACCAATAGGCCCTTTTATACGAAATACCTCAAAACCAGCATTACGAAGTGCACGTTTCACATCGCCCTTTGCAGAATAAGTTGTTAAGATTCTATTTGTTTTAAGGTTAAAAAACATTTTGGCAAATATTTCATTGGTCCATAATTCGGGTTGAGTATTTGTACTAAAAGCGTCAAAATAAATTATATCGTATAATTCTTCAGAATTAAATTCAAGTAAATCAATGTTTATTTTTTTAAGATGAAATTTATCAGCAATATCGCACCCAATGCCCCATTCGGCATTTGATATTTTTTGGAATAATTCTGATGTTATGTTTAATAGTTTTGAATAATTAAGTAATGATATATGTTCATTATTCAATGGGAATTTCTCTAGAGTATGATATATTACATTTTGACTTTCTTCTTTATTTAATATTGTTAGCAAACAATTTAATCCTGTTCCGAAACCAATTTCAAGAATTTTTATTTCATTGCTATTTATTAATTTCAATCCGTTTTGAATGAATACATGCATTGATTCAGCTATTGCACCATGAGTAGAATGAAAGTTTTCACCAAATTGTGAATCAAAAACTGATGAAGAACCATCAGAAGTTTCAATTACCTTATATTTATCGGTAATCATGGATTAAAAGGCAGGTCGCTAAAGTATTTCTTTTTTCGGAAAAAGAAATCCATAACAATGCTATTATTATATATAGTAGAATGTTCTTTAACTTTCATTTCATTTAAATTTTCAATTCTTCTATGCTTAAATTTTTTGATTGAGGTATAAAAATTTACATGTGCACGAAAAACAGCCCAAAAATTTTTATATTCTAAACTTAGTAGAAACTTTATTGCCGCAACACCATCTAAAACCATTCTTGTAAAAAGAACTTTAAATAATTTACCTTCTGGTATATTCTTATATAATAAATATAAGTTATTTCTAAAGTTTAAAAATGTTTTGTGTGGATTTGTTTTGCTCAATGTTGCACCACCTAAATGATAGACTTCAGATTTTGGTTCATAAACAATTCTATAGCCTCTAGAATTTAATCTCCAGCATAAATCTATTTCCTCCATATGAGCAAAAAAATCAAAATCTAATCCGCCTACTTTAAAGTAAAGTTCCGAGCGAATAAACAAACAAGCACCAGTAGCCCAGAAAATATTTGAGAGTGAATTATATTGACCATTATCTTTTTCGAAAACATTAAATAATCTACCTCTGCAAAAAGCAAATCCATATTTATCAATATATCCACCTGCTGCACCAGCATACTCAAACTCGTTTTTATTTATATATGATTTAATTTTAGGCTGACAGGCAGCAATATTTTCATTTGAATCAAGCAGTGAAATAATAGGTGTTATCCAACCATCTGTAACTTCAACATCACTATTTAACAAAACAAAATATTTAGCAGAAATTTGCTCAAGACCTTTATTATACCCACCAGCAAAACCAAAATTTTCTTGAAGTTTAATAATTTTTACTACTGGAAATTTTTTATTTAAAATATTTATTGATTCGTCCTTACTTCCATTATCAATAACATAAACACTAACTTCTGGAATACTTGAATATTTTAAAACAGAAGGCAAATACTTTTCTAAAAGCTCACACCCATTCCAGTTTAAAATTACAACAGCTAATTTATCCACTTAAATTATTTTACCAAAGATAATAAATTTTATAAACCCTCTTTTCTTAAATCATCTAATAAACCTTGATCAATTTTATTAGAATCTTGATTCATAGATTTTGTTCTCCATAGCATCCTTGCTACATCATCTAATCTATTTCCACAAACTTCTCCTTTTGCATCAGAATATACTAATCTAAAATCTTTACCCATAATTTCTGGATTAAAAAACAAAAATATTCTATCTTTTTGTTTATCTATAATATAGAAATGCCAGATTTCATAAGGATTAACATTATTTGAGGAAACTCTTTCGGTTACATAACTTGGTGCTCCATATTGTAAATAAACTCTGCCACGATCTGTCTCGTATCCTTTCTTAATTTGTGAACCATAAAGTTTATTAACATATAATACTTGTTCTCTATATTTCCTCCATTCTTCTTCGGGAAGTGAATTACTTCTTGATTTCCAAAAAGCATAAAAATATTTTTGCATATAACTTATATCTTTTGATTTAAATGCATTTTGCGCATAAGATAATTCTGCACCATCAGATATAGGATATAATTCATCAATATATTCTTTAAGCGTATCAACTGAAGTTAAACTTTCAACAAAAGTTTGCATTACACTGATTTCGTCCAATGCCTCCCAATTAATTTTTTCTTTTGGATTACTTCTTTGAAAGAATGATTTTTTTGAAGCAATAACTTTATTTTCTTTATTCCTTATTTCTATAACAAAGTTATAATTACCAGTTTCTAAACCATCAATTAAAAACTCACCCATTACTGGTATTATTGCTGCAGTTTTTTGTTTTTTAGTTTTAGTATATTTTGGGTTTGGAGTTTTTTGTGATATTGATTCAATATAATACTGCAATAAAAATTCCTGTCCTTCACCAACCACTAGCTGGGTATTATAAATTTCGATGTAAAATGTAAATGTTTTAATATTTGAAGGAAAATAATCTGCAACATAAGGCACCATGTCATATCCATTTCTTGACAGAGTATTTGGCTGTATAGTTGGCGAATATTTTTCAAGATATTCTATACCCGAAAAACCTATCTCTTTTTGACTATGGCTAATTGTAATAATATCGTGAAAAATAAATTCCTTTGCATTTACATTTTGTAAGTCTTTAATTTTTAATTCAAAATTATATAAACCATCCTTTAAGTTTACTCTTTGCAAATCGATAAAATTTGGTTTAGAAATAGTATCATCAACTTCAGGACTTTTTAAATTATATTTTTTAAACTCCTGAACTTTTCCATCCTGATTAAAAAGCATAGTAACTTCAAGGATAGCCTGATATTTTCCGTTTTCATTTTTATTAAAAACTGCAGTATTACCAATCACAGTTAAGTATGTTTCAAGATAATTACCAACTTCTGAATTATAAAATGGAGCATAATAATAATAAACAGACAAATCAGAAGATCTTGAGATCCATGATATTAAAACGAAAACAATAACTATTCCAAGCTTTTTCATAAAATTTCTATTTAGCTTATTAAATTTATTCAATAAATTATTATTATAAAATTACGAAATTTTAAAACAAAAAACCATATTAAATATATTAACAAAACATCTAAGTATCTTAACAACGTGTATTACCTAATAAAATGTTAATTCATGAAATTTTTAACTAAATCCACAAACTCTTTAAATACAAAATTATTGGTTGCTATAATTTCTTTTCCAAAAACAAAGTCGTTACCGCCTTTAAAATCACAAATTTCGCCACCAGCTTGTTTAACTATTATAACTCCGGCAGCAACATCCCATGGGTGAAGACTATATTCATAAAATGCTTCAAAGCGACCACAAGCAACATAAGCTAAATCGGTTGCAGCGCTTCCTAACCTACGAACACCATGGCTTTTATGACAGAAATATTCAACCGACTTTAAAAAAGCTGATATTCTTTCATAATCATAATACGGAAAACCAATTGCAATTAAACTATCTAATATTGTTTTTCTTTTTGAAACCGTAATTTCATTACCATTTAAATATGCTTTAGAATCTTTCCATGCATAAAAACACTCATCGTTTGAAATAACATAAACTACACCTAATAATATTTCGTTTCCTCGCATTAGAGCAATGCTTGTTGCATATGGATCTAAACCATGTATGTAATTTGTTGTTCCATCCAACGGATCAATTACCCATGTATATTCAGAATTTGTCTGACTAACTGTATTTTCCTCTGCTAAAAAACCAGCTTCAGGAAAAAAAGTCTGTAATCCTTCAATTATTTTTTTCTCAGAGGTTTTGTCAACATAAGTCACAAAATCATGGATGCCTTTATTCTCAATAATATCTGCAGATATTTTATTTTTTTCTTCTAAAATAAACTTTCCTGTTTCACGCGATAACTCGCATACCTGATTGCACAGTGTTTGTAAATCCATTTTTTATAATATTTCTCCTATCATTACCATTTTATCTTTATTAAAACCTGTAATCTTAACATTTGACACTTTATTATATAATTCTTCTTTTACTAATGTCTCCACTTTAATATAATTTTCAGTAAATCCTTCCATATAGCCATTCTTGCTGCGGCTTTCAAATAAAACCTTCATCTCTCTGCCCAAAAACTTATTGTAAAATTTTTCTTTTTTAATATCGGATAATTCATGAAGAATTCTACTTCTTTTATCTTTGTTAATATCAGAAACTTTATTATCCATTTTATAAGATAAAGTATTATCTCTTTCAGAATATGAAAAAACATGAAAATGGGCAATATCAAGCGATTTTAACAGTTCATATGTTTCAATAAATTCAGTTTCTGTTTCACCTGGAAAACCAACTATAACATCAATCCCAATACATATCTCTGGTAATATTTTATTTATTACTTTTATTTTTTCTGTAAAAAGTTTTGTGTCATATTTTCTTTTCATTAGACCTAAAATCTTATCAGAACCTGATTGCAGAGGTATATGAAAATGAGGCATAAATCTTTTTGACAATGCTACAAATTCGATTATTTCATTTGAAAGTAAATCTGGTTCAATTGAAGAAATTCTAAATCTATCAATACCCGAAACATTATCCATTGCCTTTACAAGATCAAAAAAAGTTTCACTGGTTGAATGTCCAAAATCACCAATATTTATTCCTGTAAGCACAATTTCATGAATTCCTTTGGAGGCTATTAATTCTGCTTCTTTTACTAAATCATAAACTGGTGCATTTCTGCTTCTTCCACGTGCATAAGGTATTGTGCAATATGAACAAAAATAATTACAACCATCTTGTACTTTTAAAAAAGATCTTGTTCTATCACCAATTGAGTATGCTGCAAAAAATTCATGACTTGATTTCGACTCATCAAAAACTTTCTCTTCAACATTATTTATTGATTTTAAGTAATCTACAAATTTAGATTTTTCTGAATTTCCAATAATTAAACTTACACCTTCAATTTCTGCAATCTCAGTTGAATTCAATTCAGCATAGCATCCGGTAACAATTACTTTACTTCCCACCTGTTGTTTAATGGCTTTGCGAATAATATTTCTACACTTTTTATCTGCAGCACCAGTAACTGTACAAGTATTAATCACATAAACATCTGCAGCGCTTGAAAAAGAAACAACTTCATGACCTTGTTCAACTGCAACTCTATGAAGTGTAGAAGTTTCAGCATAATTCAACTTACAACCTAATGTATAAAAAGCAATTTTCATTTTATTTTTCAATTTACAAAATTAACCAAAGTTATTTGGATTTACGATTTTAGAAATACGATTTTGGACTTTGTCACTTATACTCAATGATTACAAAATTTTGATATTTATGAATTTGGTCTAACTAGACTGATAAAATTTCATTTTTAATTCTTTCTAAAAAAAGAAAATCAAATCATTGACTTATATCTTAATTTTTCATAATTTTAACCACAATTCAAATTTCATACTTATGAAAACTTTAAATGTAATTTTATTAACATTCTTATTTTCAATATCTGTTATGTTAGTAAAATCTCAATGCAACTATTCAATTGTTCTCACTGACACATATGGCGATGGCTGGGATAATGCTTCAGTTTCTGTAGTTGTCGGAACTAATACCTATGGTCCATATACGCTTGCCTCAGGATTTGGCCCGCAAACATATACTTTTCCTGTAACTGCTGGAAATATTATTCATGTTACATATACAACAGGACAATGGCCTCAGGAAAACGAATATAAAATTTACAATTCTCAAAATATTGTAATTTTTAATGATGGCCCCAATCCCACTGCAAATAATGCATTAGTTGGCACAGCCGAATGCCCTAGTTGTAATGCTCCTACAAATTTAACAGCTACAGCAATTACAACTAATTCTGCAACTTTAGGCTGGACTACTTCTGGTACAATATCAAATATTCAATATGGAATTGCTGGTTTTACTATAGGTACAGGTACAATAGTAAACGGATTAACAACAAATTCTTATAATCTTACTGGTTTAACCTTAGCAACAAGTTATTCTTTTTACGTTCAAAACAACTGCGGAAGTGGCGACCTTAGTTCATGGGCAGGCCCATTTTCATTTAACACATTAGCCTGCCTAGCATCAAACCAATGTGCTTTTGCAATGAATATGCATGATTTGGGAAATAGTTGGAATGGCGCAGGAATTACAGTTTTTCAAAATGGAGTAAATATGGGATTCTTCACAGTTACAGGTGGTGGTCAAAATCTTTCAAGCATAAATTTATGTAACGGAGCAAACATTCAACTTTTATGGACAACAGGAACTTACGATAATGAAACAAGCTTTGAAATGCTAGATCCTTCTAATAACATTATATACTCATGGGCATCTGGTGGAGCACCTTTAGCCGGGGTTTTTCATTCTTTCACTTCTAATTGTATTCCTCCAACCTGTCCTGCACCAACTTCACTTTCGGCAACAAATATTTCGGATGTTTCTGCAACTTTAAATTGGATTCCTCAAGGTATTGCAACTTCATGGATTATTGAATATGGTCCTTTTGGATATACACAAGGTACCGGAACAGTAATTAATAATATAACAAATCATCCATATATTCTTAATGGTATAAATGCAAATACGCATTATAGTTTTTATGTTCGAAGTAATTGTGGCAGCGGAGATATAAGTACATGGTCAGGTCCATTTTCTTTTACTACATTTCTTGGTCTTGTTGATAATCCTTCTGTTTGTGGTTTACAAATTCACATACCTGATGGAGACTGCGTTGATATTCCAATAAATGTTACAGGAGTATTTGGATCGCAATTAGGTACTGATGTTCTTTTATCAGATTTCAGATTTATAATTTCACATACATGGGATGGAGATATTAATGCAACATTAGAATCACCTAATGGAGTAATTGTTCAACTCACTCAAAACATTGGTAGTGCTGATGATAATTATGGAATTGTTAATGGTACATGCAATTTATATACAAACTTTAATATGACTGGTGCAAATGGACCTATAAGTACTGGTACTGCACCATTTGTTGGTTCATATATTCCTTTGGGAAATTTCAATACCTTTAATGATAATTCCAACCCTAACGGAACTTGGGTTTTACATGTTTGTGACGCACAAATGGCTGATACCGGAAGTGTTCAATTTTTACAACTTGTTTTTGACCCTATCCTCCCTCCTGCAATTGTGTTAATTAATGAACTTGACTGTGACCAAGCAGGAAACGATACTCTGGAATTTGTTGAACTTTACGATGGAGGTTTTGGAAACTTCCCATTAGATGGATATACAGTAGTTTTCTATAATGGAAGTACCGATCAAAGTTATCTTTCATTCGATCTTGATGGTTATACAACTGACAATAATGGATATTTTGTTATAGGAAATTCTGACGTTCCAGGAGCATCTATTATTTTTACTGACAATCTACTTCAAAATGGTGCAGATGCAGTTGCTCTCTATACTGATAATGCAACTACATTCCCTGCAGGAACTCCTTTAACATTAACAAATCTTGTTGATGCACTAGTTTATGAAACAAGCGATCCAACAGATATTCAACTTTTAGCACTTTTAAATCCTGGTCAACCACAAATTGATGAAAATTTTTATAACAATAAAGATATTGTTTCTTGTTCAAGAATACCAAATGGACTAGGTGGAATAAGAAATACTTCAACTTACAAACCGGCAATACCAACGCCTAAAGCTGCAAACCAACCATTACCAGAACTTATATGGCAGTCAGCTGTTTTTAATGAAGCGTTTGCGAATAATGGTTCTATTGCAAATTCTATAAATATTGAATTAAATAATCTTACCTTTTCTTTAATTGGAGCTTTTACCGAAGGAATACAATATAATGTTACAAATATTCCAATTGGATTAACTGCTCAAATTAATGTTTTAACAGATTCTACTGCATCAATTTCTTTAATCGGAAATGCAGCGGTACATTTAAATATTAATGATATTAATAACCTT
The DNA here is from genome assembly GCA_903872185.1 of uncultured Bacteroidota bacterium. GTDB lineage: Bacteria > Bacteroidota > Bacteroidia > Bacteroidales > GWA2-32-17 > GWA2-32-17. The sequence goes on from CAIQJL010000217.1 coordinate 20,858, forward strand.
ACAATAACATTTCTTAATTCAGCATATAGCGGACTATCGGCGGCCTTTGTTATTGGAAACTCAAAAAACAACATTATAGTTAATTTCTTTGATACTCCTCCTCCAACATTAGTATGGGATAATGACATATTTAATGAAGCGATATCAAATGATGGGAATATTACTAATTCTATTATTGTTACTCTATATTCAGAGACTTTTATTTTAAACTCAGGAATATTTTTTCCAACTACTCATTATACAGCTTTAAATGTTCCAGCGGGTTTAACTTTACAAATTGAATCAACAAGCGACACATCAGCAATTATTACTTTGGCTGGAAATGCTATAAATCACAATTCTTCTGATAATATTAACAATATGTCAGTTATTTTTAACGATGCAGCATTTACAGGTGGCATAGCTTTAAATATTGCCGATTATAAAAATGATTCATTAAATATTCATTACCTTGATCCTTTCTATCAAGACTTAACTCCTACAATTTTACCATCAGACACAATATATATATGTAATAATTGTGTATCATGTTCACCTCTTGTTTACATTCATAACAACGGACCTACAGCACTTTTAACAAATGATTCAATTTTTGTTTCATATATTTATGCTCCTTTAACAACTGCTATTATTGATACAATAGTATTAACTTCTGATTTACTCCCTGCCGACTCTATTCTATTCATACCAACTCTTAACATTACTCAAATTGGAATTTACAATTTTGAATTAAGTATTTACAGTAATTCAGATAATAATAACGCTAACGATACATCTTTTACAACTATTAATTCTTACCAAGTTTCTATTGACCTTGGCGGCATAAATGACACAATAATTGTATCAGGTTACCCATATTTATTAGATGCTGGAACAGGACTATTCCCTTATACTTATTTATGGTCAGATGTATCAAACAACCAAACTTTGTCTGTTTCTTCAGATGGCTGGTACTATGTATCTGTTACGAATATTAGTGGTTGTACAGCTAACGATTCTGTTTATGTTTATCAAAATAGTGAGTTCCTTGATTTATCTATTGAAATCAAACCATCAGACACAATTTACATTTGCAACAATTGTCCGTGTAATTACCCCGTATTTTTAATAATTAACAATGGTCCAAATACTGCTTACCAGTCTGATACTATTATTTTAAACTATAATTATTCTACACAAATAAATACAGACACTATTGTTCTAAGTTCAGATATAGCAGTTGGCGATACTCTTTTTTATAATCCTATAATTAATATTTCACAAACAGGAATCTATAACATTGAAGCATCAATTTATAATATTAATGACTATTTATCAACAAATGACACTGCATACTCAACAATTTACGCATATCAAATTTCATTGAATTTAGGTGGACTTAACGATACACTATTTGTAAATAGTTTCCCTTATACCCTTTCCACAGGAACTTGCACTAGTCCATTTGGGTGTAATTATTTATGGTCTACCATAGAATCAACTCAAAATATTAATATTGGAAATGAAAATTGGTATTTTGTTACAGTTTCTGATTCTCATGGATGTTCTGCAATCGATTCAGTATATGTATTACTAAATCCTAACTTAACCGATTTATCATTTGAATATAATACAAGCGAGACTATTTATATTTGCAACAGCTGCTCATGTAATTTCCCGCATTTTTTAATTATTAACAATGGACCCAATACATTATTTCAAAACGACAGCATACAAATATTTAGCATATATCCTCCTCTAACAATTCCTAATATTGAAACATATGTATTAACAACTGACCTACTACCAACTGATACAATTATATACACACCTACAATTAACAGTCAATTAGGATCTTATCCTTTAAAATCATTTATATACAATTTCAATAATACTAATAGCTTTAACGACACTTTACTTACAAATATCTATTCGTATAATCTAACTGTTGATTTAGGTGGAGTAAACGACACAATTTTCGTCACTACTGATTGGCCGGCAGCTTTAAATGCAGGAAGTTGTAACAGCCCATTCACCTGTAATTATTTATGGTCAACAAGTTCGACATCTAATGAAATTGAAATAATGGCTAACGGCTGGTATAGTATCACAACAACAGATAATTACGGGTGTACTGCTGTTGATTCAGTTTATATGTATAAACCTGATGGAATAAATGAAATTTCAGAATTTAACGGAATTAATGTTTATCCTAATCCTGCAAAAAACAAAGTAAACATTGAGATTAGTCTTAAAAAACAAAGCGAAATTACATTTGGATTATACTCAATGAATGGACAAAAAATAAAAGAAAGTAAAAGAAGCGGATTATTAATTAACGAATCTTTTAATGTTTCTGAAATTGCTTCAGGTATTTATTATATTAGAATTGCTACCAATGAAAGTGTGAATTTTGTTAAATTGGTAGTTCAATAATCCTAATAAGTAATATATGAAAAACATTCTGACGGTTATTTTCATTATATGTTCATTATATATTAACGCTCAGAAAACAAGTAAAACTAACCCAGAGTTATCTGATACAACTAAAACAGTTTCGTTTTTAATAAATTTTGATGAATCAAAAATGGCATGTAAAGATGGATATGCAATGAATGGATACATTGTTAATATTAGTTACGAAAAAGCAAAAAAACTGAACGGAAAAAAAATTAAAGTTACCGGACTTTTCACTCTAATTACTGGTCTAAAAAACCAACCAAAAGAATACGACAAAAATGGCAATGAAATAATTATGCAAGGAAGACTTAATGACATAGAATACATTAATTCTCCGACAATTGAAATAATTAACAATTAATTCTCCAATGCAAAGGTCTTTCTACCTGACAGTCTCGTAACACTATTCACTCTAACTCCTTTGTAGGCTTAATATAAGCTAATGAGATAACCTGCCTTATATAATGAGATAATAATTTTACACTCGTTCGCAAGATGTGAGCGAGTGTAAAATACAAATTACAAATAAATTAATACAAAGCTACCTTAGTACTATAAACTTTATCATCTGTAACAATTCTTACAAAGTAAATTCCAGGAGGTGATGATTGCATATCAATAGTGACAATACCATTTAAATCTTTAAGTTTTTCAGTTTGTAACATTCTGCCAGTATTGTCAAATATTTCAAGTTTTTCATTAGTTATTTTATCAAAATTGTATTTAATATTAAAACTTCCATTTGCAGGATTAGGATAAACCAATACAAAACAAGATAATGATGTCTCATTATTAACAGTTGCATATCCCACTACAAAAGATTCCATTAATATACAGCCCCAATCATCAGTTACTGTTAAATAATACGTGCCTGGCAAAATATTAATTAAATCCTGACTTAAGGCACCATTACTCCAATTATATGTATAATTTGAACCAGCTCCATTAACAATAATGTTTATTGAAGCGTCATTACATGATGAACAAGAGGCATGATCTATAACTTCAGAAACTGTAAATAAAGCAGAGTTATCTACTATGTAATTATTAGTATAAATACAATTTGATGGAAATCCTGTAACAGTTACGCTATAATTACCAGCTAACAAATTATATAAAGTATCAAGAGTACTGCCATCGCTCCATAAAACAGAGTATGTTCCAATTCCATTTTCTATATTTAAAGCTACCATCCCTTGACCTTCATTACAAAAATCATTAGTAACTGCATCAATCACTATTAAACTACCTGTATTGTTAGAAATCGTGGCATTTGAAATAACTGTACAATTTGTTGCATTTGTAATTGTGCACGAATAATTCCCAGCTGATAAATTAGAAATATTCTGACTTGTAAAACCATTACTCCACAAATACGATGCACTTCCAGCAGGTATTAAAGAAAGATTTATACTTCCATTTCCCTGTCCACAAGCTTCATTTGTAATTATATTACTTACAGTAAAATTAGCATTATTGATAATGGTAGCTGAAACAAAATCATGACAACCTGCCTGATTAGTTATCTGACAAATATATGTACCTGCTGAAACATTATATAAATCTTCATTAAAAGTTCCATTACTCCATTCAAATGAATAATTTCCTGAAGGCATTATAGAAATATCAACATATCCATCAACCGAACCACAATACTCATTACCAACAGCCCCAACAGCACTGCTAAAAGTGGCATTATTACTAATATAAACATTTTCGTCATTTCTACAGGTTCCATCTATTATTGAAAGAATATAATTTCCTGAAAAAAGATTTGTAAACTGATGAACAGGAGTGCCGCCAGAAGTTCCATTTAGTTCATAAATATATGGGCCAATTGCAGGTTGAAATTGAATAACTCCTACCCCTTCTCCACAATTATCATTAGTAGTAGTTACTGAACTAAATAATAAGTTTGGATTTTGAATTTGAGGAATAATAACATTATAAAATGATTCACATCCTGTAGCATCTGTTATTGTTGTATAATAATTACCAGCAGCTAAACCAGAAAGATCCTGACTAGTTGCTGCATTGCTCCATAAATAAGAATAAGGCGAATAACCGCCGCTTACTGTAACATCTACTATTCCATCAGAATGCCCACACATATCACCTATTTGCATTGAAGATACATTAAGAATAACTTGAGTATTAGTTATTATAATTGGATTTGTTACAACAACACAACCACTTTGATCAGTAACTGTACAAATATAGGTACCTTCATTTATTCCTGATAAATCTTGAGTAGTTTGGCTACTATTCCACAAATACGTACACGGTGTTACACCACCTTGAATAACTAAATCAATATATGCAACTCCATTTGAACAATAGTCATTTTGTGAAATCACATTAGTAACACCTAAACCATTAGTAACGTTAGTAATTGATTTATTTACTATTATAATGCAACTATTTGCATCTGTAATTGTACAACGATAATTTCCTATATGTAAATTTAAGATATCCTCAGAAGTTGCACCATTACTCCATAAAAAATTATATGGCAATAGCCCTCCTGTAACTGTTATATCAACAGATCCCAAACCATTACCACAATTTTCATTTGTAACAATAGAACTTGAAACAGCAAAACCACTGGAATTATTCAACACAATTGCAGTATTTGTTATGCTACAACCAAAATGATCAGTTACAGTTACAATATAAGTTCCTGCACTTAAATTCTCAGGATCTTCATCAGTTGAACCATTGCTCCAATGAGTAGTAATAGGTTCGTAGCCTCCAGTATATGTTAAATCGATAGTTCCAGTTCCATTACCACAGTTTTCATTTGTTACGACTAAACTTGTAATTGCAAGTGACATTGTTGTGTTTTCAACAATATAGCTACCTGTTGCAGAACAACTATGGATATCAGTAACAGTTACTTCATAAATACCACCATGAAGGTTTGATAAATCTTCAGTTATTGAACTATTACTCCAGTTAAAAACATAAGGCAATGCACCACCAGAAACACTAATATTAATTGACCCTGCAGCGTTTCCACAAATTTCATCTTCAATTGTAGAATTATTAATAACAAAATTACTACCTATACTATTTACTACTCCGGAATATGAGGAAATACAACCACTGTTATCTGCAATCTGACATAAGTAATTTCCTGCATGAACATTAACTATATCTTGAGTTGTAGCTCCATTACTCCAGGCATAAGTGTATGGAATTGTACCTCCTTGAACAGTAATATTTATACCCCCTGTTCCATTGTTACATGCATCATCTGTAATTATTACTGATGACACATTTAAAGTTCCCGAACTATTTAAAATAGTTGCATGGGCTTCCACTGTACAACTATTTGCATCTATAACGGTACAAACATAACTACCTTCGTTTAAACCACTCAAATCCTGTGTATGTAAACCATTACTCCAGTTATAAACTATTGGCGCAACACCTCCATTAATAGAAATATCAATTGTTCCTGAGTTATTATTACACGTTTCGTTATTTGTAACAACATTTGTTAGTGATAATGTACCTGAACTATTTCCAACTACTATATTTGTTAAAATAACTTTACAAGAGCCATCATCAGTAACGGTACATGCATATATTCCTTCATTTAAACTCGCTAAATCTTCAGTAATAGCAGCATTACTCCAGAGAAAATGTGCTATGCCAGTTACACCGCTAACCGATAAATTTATGGAACCTAGATTATTATTACATGACTCATTTGTAACAATAGGAGTTGCAACAGTTAAAGTTCCTGGATTATTAGAAATAATAAATGATCTAATTTCCTTACAGCCATTAAAATCAGTAACAGTTACAATATATGTTGCTGCAGTAAGATTGGAAATATCCTGCGTAGTTGCAGCATTACTCCATAAATATGTAATTGGAGTTACGCCACCAAAAACAGTCAGATCAATACTTCCTAAATCATTATTACAAACTTCATTTACAAAAGTAGAAGTCACTTCAAGAGTTCCAGAATTATTATTAATAACAATATTCCCGGCATGAAATTTACAACCACTGTTATCTGTAATAGTACAACTATAAGTTCCCGAAGTTAAATTTGAAATATCCTGGGTTGTAGCTAAATTACTCCACAAATAAGTAAAAGGAGAAACACCTCCTGTTACAGTAATATTAATTGATCCCTGACCGTTTGTACAAACCTCATTTGTTACAATATTAGTTGCCCCCAATCCTGTTGTAGTATTTAAAACAACTGGATTTATTGTAAAAGAACACCCTGCATTATCGGTCACAGTACAAAAATAATTTCCAGCAGTAACATTACTTAAATCCTGTGTAGTAGCAGCCGTATTCCATATATAAGTATAAGGAGTAGTACCACCTGAAACTACGTCATTAATAATTCCTAAACCATTTCCACAAACCTCATTTGTTATAATAGTATTTACATGAGTCAAATTTCCGGATGTATTAGTAATATTAATTGTTTGAGAAGTGAAACATCCATTTGCATCTGTTACTGTTAAGGTATAACTTCCTGCAGTAACACTCATTAAATCCTGAGCGGTAGAACCACTACTCCACAAATATGTAAATGGGCTTGTACCTCCGGTTACACTCATATTAGCAGCACCATCATGGTTATGACAAATTTCATTTGTAATTAATACAGTTTGAATCTGAAGATTTCCTGCAGAATTAAATACATATAAAGTACCAGTAGGAACCTGACAAGAATTTGCATCTGAAACAGTACAGGAATATACTCCTTCATTTAAATTTATTAAATCTTCTGTTGTTGCACTATTGCTCCATGTATAAGTATAACTTCCAGTTCCACCAATAATAGAAATATTAATTGCACCCTGATTATTATTGCAAATCTCATTTGTAACAACAGAACTTGTAATACTTAAATTTCCAGGTTGATTTACTAAAGTATATGACTTAATCAAACTACATCCAGATTGGTCGGTTATAGTACATAAATATGTTCCAACAATTAAATTAGTTCTATCTTGTGTGGTTGCGTTATTATTCCAATGATATGTTATAGTTCCATTTCCACCAGATATAGTTTGATTTATTGCTCCAAGAGTTCCGCAAACAACATTTGTTACAACAGCAGTTGCAGATATTGAACCAGTATTATTTGAAACAACAAATGACTGATTTAAAACACAATTATTACCATCAGTAATCTGAACTGAATAATTTCCAGCATGTACACTATTTATATCTTCAGTTGTAGCATTATTACTCCATAAGAAAGTAAAAGGTAAAACTCCTCCTGCAACAGTAATGTTAACACCTCCAGTATTATTTCCACAATTCTCATCAGAAATAACTGAACCAGAAATATTAAGTGTTCCTGTATTATTTGTTACATTTATTAATTGAACATCACTACAACCTGCAGCATCATGAACAGTAACAGTATAACTTCCAGATATTAACCCTGAAACATCTTCGGTTGTAGCACCATTACTCCAATTTACATTATAGGGAGGTGTTACGCTGGATAATGTTATATTTATACTTCCAGTAGCAGAACCGCAAATATCTGGACTTACAACATAATTACTTATATCAAGATAACAATAACTAGAGCAATTACTAACATTATTTATTAAATTATAACTAGCTGTCTTTGTACATCCAAATCCATCAGTAATAGTAACAGAATAATTTCCTCCTGAAAGGCTTACCAAATCCTGAGTAGATGAATTATTATTCCAATGATATGCATACGAACCAGATCCTCCATTAACATTAATATCTATACTTCCGTTTGCATCACCGCAAAGCTCATCAGACTTATTATTTAAAGAAATCAATAACTGCGAATTCTGATTTATTGTTGTATTATCTATAAAAACACATCCAGCATTATCGGTTATACTTAAAGTATATAAACCAGAAACAATATTTGTTAAATCTTCTGTAGTAGCGGAATTACTCCATAAGAATGAGTAAGGTGGAGTTCCTCCAGAAGTTGTTATGCTAATAGCGCCTGTATTATTTCCGCTACAATTAACATGTGTAATATTTTTTGATATGTTAAGACTACTAATATTGGTAAGCGAAAACAATTGAATATTTGAACAATTATTCGCATCAGTAACAGTTACACTATATGAACCAGATGGAATATTAGTAATATCTTCTGTTATAGCTCCGGTATTCCAATGAAAAACAAAAGGAGGAGAATTTCCATTAACTGTTAAATTAATTGCTCCATTACTACCACCACATGTTGATTGCGTAACAAATCCCCCAACGTTCATTCCTAAAGGTTCATTAAGAAAAACTAAAGTATCAGGCAAATCAGACATTAAACTAATGTTCCAGTTAAAAATGTAACCATTATCAAGACCATATTGATCGGTAACTTCCAATGTCCAGACACCATTTTTTTGTGCACCGACTAAATTAGAAAGTGGCTGATATGAAATATAAGAACCTCCAGGGAGATAACTATCAGTTACCATTTGTCCACCACCAAGCGATGAAGGATAAGTGTGTGTATACATTCCATTTGATTCACTTACCATTGTTCCATGATCTGGTGTTTCATTAAAACAATAATCATAACCTTGTCCAGGATTTGTAAGATTACTGTTTGAACCATCTACAGGTCCAGATGCAAAAGGAATTCCCAAATCGCAGGTACCACCTCCATTGAACTGTTTTAAAATAACTGATTGCCCACTTGGAGCAATAATTCTTATTTGCAAATCGCCTAAATATGAATGTTCCATATTTGCACAAATCTGTTGCAATTGCGCCAAGCTGGTAATTGTTTCGCCTGGGCCAAATCCAGAAATATTAATTGTGCTTGTATACGAAACACCACTTCCATCAGGTAAAAATGTTGTATCTGCATCAAATATTCCACCAACAATTAATGCTTCTGCTTTACATCCATAGATATCATATACCTGAACAGAATATGTTCCGGCAGCCAAACCTGTAACTGGATTTGTATTTGACAAAATAGTAACACCATTTACATCAGTTACGTGGTAAGTGTAAGGCGAAAATCCTCCAGTTGCATTCACTAATATTTCTCCCGAATGATCCTGATAACAATCTAGATTTGTTTCTGTTAAAGAAAACTCTATAGGCTGAGCATCATCAATATATAAGAACACAGTATCATATGGAGCACAGACTTCTGGTCTATAAATTAACATAACAGTTTCTTGCCCTTCAGGAAAACCATCAAGAATTGGATCAATAATAACAACAGCATTAGTCTGACCAGCTGGAATCATAATAGTATTATCAATATGATGATAATCAATTCCATTAGTTGCAGAACCTGCAATAGTATAATTTATTTGATAATCCTGGCTTTGAGGTTGATCAAGTGAAAAAGAAAAACTTGCATTTACACAACCCTCTAATGCTATATTATCAGCATTTATAGTTTGTGGAATTACATTTACTACTCCCTGAATCAAACTGTTTTCTTTAAGAAATACTGCAGAATTGTACTTTCCATCTCCTGCATCTGCAATAACTAGTTTTAAAGTATAAGTCTGACAAGGAATTAAGCCTTCTTTTTTTGCTGTCATTACAGTTGTAAATGCATCAAATTCATTTGTTAAACCACCTGTATTGCTAATATAATACTGATTATTTGTTATAGCATTAATATTATTTATTGAAACAGGGCTTGTACTTCCAGGAACTAAAGCAATATTTTCTTCGCCAGTAATACCTGGTCCACTAATATAAAATGCAAAAACATCATTATAAGAAGAACTATTAGGTGGTGCATATTCAGGATATTCTTCAGAAGCAAAAACATAATTAAACTGAATCATATCAGACTGAACTGTAAAATTAAATTGCAATGTAATTGCATCATAGGTTGTAACACCTGCCAAAGCCGTCATCTGAGTAGTTCCTGCAGTTCCTAATGCAGTTGTACCAGCGTTAGTCTGATCATTTGGACCTGTAGCTTCGGTAATTCTTCCAGTAGATAATAATACTCCGGTAGCAAGCCCAAGGTTAGTATTAACACCATTAAATGAGCCATACGCAAGATTACTGCCAGTAAGCGTTGCACCAGAAACTACAATATTTGATCCAGCTAAAATATTTGCAAGCTGAGTAGCAGTTACACCTCCCTGTACAGTTAACTGAGCATTTAAATTATATGATAATATTAATGCTAATAGCAAGTATATATATTTCTTCATAATTATGTAGTTTTGAAACAAATAAAAATAC
>CAIQJL010000218.1 GCA_903872185.1 uncultured Bacteroidota bacterium
ACCCTTGTGCAAAATGTCCAACTTTATCATAATTATTTCTTGATTGATGAAATACTTCTTTTATCCAGTCGAATAAAGGAACTTCAGCGTATGTGTAATGACCACCAACAAATAAAATGCAGCAATGAATTAAAATTATAGTATACAAGTAATTAGTTAGCCTGAATTTTTTGAAAGTAAAAATTAGAATTATTAATCCTATCAGTGCAGGGAAAACTTCTAAAAACCAGGTGAAATATTCTTTGGGTTTAATTAATGACCAAATTAAAACAGCAAAAAATAAAATTAAAAGAAACTTAATATATTTCATTAGTGTTTTATTCTACTATCGTCATTTCATTTACAAGATGACCAGCACCTGCATATTTGTCGATTATAAATAGAACATATCTGATATCAAGAGTAATGTTACGGCATTGATCAGGATCGTACATTATATCGCTCATTGTTCCTTCCCAATTTCTGTCGAAATTAAGGCCTATAAGTTCGCCATTGCCATTAATTACCGGGCTGCCACTGTTGCCTCCAGTTGTGTGATTTGATCCAGTAAAACAAACTTTAAGAACTCCATTTTCACCATAACGGCCATAATCTTTTTTTAACCATAGTTCTTTTAAGCGATTTGGAACGTCGTAATCATAAATTGTAGAATCATCTTTATCAATAATGCCATCAAGAGTAGAATACCAGTCATATGTTACCCCATCTCGAGGAGAATAATCATTTACTTTACCATATGTTACACGTAAAGTTAAGTTAGCGTCTGGATAAAATAATTTTTCTGGTTGAAATTCCATTTGAGCTTTCATGTATATTCTGTTAAGACTATCAACCTTATTATTGTATATATTCATTGTAGGTAGAATGCTTTCGTTGTACATATTAGCTATTTGAGCATAAAATATGAAGATCGGATCTTTTTCAAGTGTTTTTATTCCTGATTTTTTAATGTTTTCTAATAATGAATTAACTTTTAAATCAGAAGAAAATATTGTTTTATTTGAAATGTCGGTAACACAGTTATTCCAGTTTCCTTTATATTTGTTTTTCCATACTCTTAGAATTTGAGGATAATATTCAGGCGAAATGCTATCACAATACATTTTAAGCATGAGACTAAACATTTTTTGATCTGTACTTAGATTAAAATCCTTAAACATATCTCTTGATCTAGCTCTTATTGTTGCGAAAATAGGGGTAAGTACACTGTCAGATTTAGTTTCCCAAGATTTATAATCTTTAAAGTTACCTGCAAATTTTACCATTTCATCAGTCATTACACCTTCAAATAGATAAGTTTCAATTTTAGTGTAAGGTGTTAGCTTATCATAAACTGATTTATATTCAGGTAAGATGTTGCCATATAATTTTTTTCTGTCAGAATCAGCGTTTACCCAGTTTTGAAATTTATTTTCGAACTCTTGTTTTTTTACAACGGCATTTAATCGTTTTAATCCACGGTTCTCACCAAGCCATTTTTTCCAGTAATTAGAAACAGTAGCATATTTATTTGAATATTGAATTCTGATTTTAGGACTTGCAGTCATATCTTCATTCATTATTCGCATTCTGACTTCTCGAAGTTTAATTTGATGTGGATTTTCAACATCAGTAAGCATTTTTATAGCATATGAAGGAAGATATTCCTGAGTTGTTCCAGGAAATCCATAAACCATTGTAAAGTCGTCTTTCTTTACACCTTTTAAAGAAACTGGAAAAAACTTTTTAGGTTTATAAGGAACGTTGTTTGAAGAATATTCTGCAGATTGATTATCTTTATTTGCATATATTCTGAAAACACTAAAATCACCGGTATGTCTTGGCCACATCCAGTTATCGGTATCGCCGCCAAATTTTCCTATTGCAGATGGGGGAGCACCAACTAATCTTACATCTTTAAAAATTTCGTAAACAAACATATAGTATTCATTTCCATAGTAAAATGGCTTTATATCTATTGAATATCGTTTTTCTTCGTTCGCTTCTTTTTTTATTTTCTTTATGTTATTTGAAATAATTAAACTTCTTTCTTCCTGACTCATTTTATCAGTAATTCCTTCTAAGACTTTTGAACTAACATCTTCCATACGAACAAGAAATGTAACTGAAAGTTTTGGGTTTGATAATTCTTCAGATTTGGTCATTGCCCAAAATCCATTTCTTAAATAATCATGTTCTACTGTTGATTGAGCTTGAATTGAACCATATCCACAATGGTGATTTGTTAGTAACAATCCTTCATTTGAAACTAATTCGCCTGTACATCCGCGTCCGAAAAGCACTACAGCATCTTTCATGCTGGCTTGATTTACGCTGTAAATATCCTCAGCTGTAAGTTTAAATCCTTTTTTCTGCATGTCTTCAAATTTGTACTTTTTAAGTAAAATTGGAATCCACATTCCTTCATCTGCAATAGCTGTGATAACAAATGGAATAAGTATTAAAATTAAAAGGATTTTTTTCATTTTTATTATTCTATAAATTTTTCTAATTCATTATAAAGTTGCTGAACTGGTAATCCCATTACATTGAAATAAGAACCTTCAATTCTTTCAATTGCAACATAACCAATCCATTCCTGAGCACCATATGCACCTGCTTTGTCGTAAGGTTTATAATTCTCAACATAAAATTCAATTTCGGAATCGCTTAAATTTCTAAACCAGACTTTAGTTTCTGAGCAGAATGTTTTTTCGCGATTTAATGTAGAAATACAAACTCCGGTATACACAATGTGCATTTGTCCGGATAACATTTTTAGCATTGAAATAGCTTCGTTTTTATCTGCTGGTTTATTTAAAACTTTATTGTCAAACCAAACTATTGTATCAGCTGTAATAACTATAGTTTTATTATTCAGAATTGGTTTGTAGGATTGTGCTTTATGTTTGGAAAGATAAATTGCAATATCTTTTTCAAAAAGATTATCTGGTATTGATTCGTCAATTTCTGGAATAACTATAACTTCAAAATTAAGATCTAAGCCTTTAAGAAGCATTTGCCTACGTGGAGATTGAGAAGCCAGAATGAGATTGTATTCTGAAAGTTTATCCTGTAACATTTTATTCAATGATAAAAAACCTAAGAAGAATGGAGTAAGCTAATCCTGCAAGCATAATGCCTTTTATTCCTGTACTTATATAATGATATTGACCTTTTTCTTTAGCCTTAATAAGTTTAAAAATATAATAAAATATTGGTATTATTATAGTTATTGAAAGATAAATTAAAGCAAGAATGTCATTGAATTTATAAAAATAAATTAAAAGCAATAATGTTAAAATAATAATCAATAATGATATTACTATTGATTTTGCTGCATTAATTCCCCACACAACAGGAATAGTTCTTCTTCCAACTAAATCATCGCCTTTTAAATCTTCAATATCTTTCAATATTTCACGTGCCAGAGTGGTTAAAAATGCAAAAGCTGAGTAACCTGCAATGTAAAGAAATAATACACTAACTATTGGTGCATCAGTTGGTGGCCTATCAGGGGTAATAACTTTATTTAAAAGTGGAATTTCATATATAACAGTTAATAGAGGAACTAGTCCAGCAAATATTGCAACTATTAAATTTCCAATAATTAATTGTCTCTTATAAAGAGCTGAATAAAACCATAAACCTCCAGAAATAAGTGCAAATAGAAAACCTAATTTAAAAAGTCCTATTTTATATGAAATCCAGAATCCTAGGGCAACTCCAATAAAATTAAGAATATTATTATAAGCCATTGCCATTCTTCTTGAAATTTTTGTTCCAACAATTACGGAATCGGGATGGTTTTCTGTATCAACCCTTACGTCAAAATAATCATTAATTGCATAGCCTGCAGCTGCAATGCAAGTTGTGGATAAAACGAGTAAAGCAAATAATCCTTCAGAAAATTGCATGTCAATATGGATAATATTTAAAAAAGAATTAATAACACACCATCTCATAAGATACTGCGTAAGAATTATAATTGATAAATTCTTATATCTGATTAGCTTAAAAAAATCTATAATTTTCATATACTATATTTTACCAGTGATGAGCATCAGAATCCATCCATTTTTCTTGTGAGCGTAGCACTTGTTCAATCACATCGCGAACACAACCTTTTCCACCTTTTGTTGCAGATATATATATTGAGATCGATTTAATTTCTTCTGCAGCATCGGCTGGACAAACAGGAATACCCACGGTTTTCATTACATTATAGTCAGGAATATCGTCGCCCATGTAAAGAACATCTGATGCATTTAAACTGTGTTTTTTTAGAAAAATTTCAAATTCTACAGTTTTTTGTTTACAATTCATGAAAATATCTTTTACTCCAAGTCCTTCAAATCGTTTACGAATTCCTTCGGAATAACCTCCGGTTATAATTGCTATTGGGTATCCTTTTTTTACAGCAAGTTGAACAGCATATCCATCTTTAATGTTCATCGTTCGAAGCTGTTCTCCGCTTTCAGTAAGGAAAATATTTCCTGAGAAAACTCCATCTACATCGAATGCGAAAGCCTTAACATTAACTAGTTCTTCTTTAAAATTTGCCATAATTTATTTTTCTTTCTTATGCATTTGAATTATGCTTTCGCTTACAAAGCTATAAATTTTTGCGAAATCGGGGTTGTTTGAAAGTGATTCTATATGTTTTTTTATTGTATCATGATCATTTCGTATTGCTGGACCAGTCTGAATATCTTTAGGTTTAAATGATTTTATTTTTTCGAAAGTTTCAGAAATTAGTGGTCTTAATAAATTAAAATCAATTTTGTAGGTTTCTGAAAGTTCCTGAGCAATTGCAAACATGTGATTTGTGAAATTATTTACAAAAACTGCTGCAATATGGAGTTTCATTCTTTGTTCAGAATCAGAATTTGTAGATTTTACTCCAATTAAATTGCACCAACTAATTAGAAGTTCATTTACCAAATTATTAGAGTACTCAATTAGTACAGGGATTCCTTTAAATTCTATATCCTTCGTTGTTTTGCTAAATGTTTGCAAAGGATAAAAAACGCCGTAATTTTCTGAATAACTTTGTAAAATATCAATACTTGTACTTCCTGAAGTATGAATTAATATTGAATTATTTTTCCCAAGAGTTTTTGAAATGTTAGAGATTGCAATGTCAGGAACTGAAATAATATATACAGCTTTTTCATTATTAATATCGTTTAAATTATCTGTATAATCTGAGTTTATGTTTTTTGAAAGAGATAAAGCATTGTCAATATTTCTACTCCATACTGATTTTATTGCTATTCCACTTCTGTGAAAGGCAATTCCTAAATGTGTTGCTACATTTCCAGCGCCTATCAAATAAATTGGTAATTTTGAAAAATCTTCGCAATTCATACTACAAAAATAGAAGTTTTGAGCGGGATAAAATAATAGTTTTAAATTTGTTTGAAAAATTAATTATTGGCATTAATTTCACGAATTGAAATAATAAATTAGTGTAATTCGTGTCAAGCTAAATAATATGTCTTCTAAAAAGCTAACAGGTTTGTTTTTTGGTTCGTTTAATCCAATTCATATTGGACATTTAGCAATTGCTAATTATATGCTTGAGTTTTCGGAAATGAATGAAATATGGATGATAGTTTCACCACATAATCCATTAAAAAATAAGCAATCACTTGCCCCTGATTATCATAGATTAGAAATGGTGAAATCTGCTATTGGAGATCATACCAGAATGAAAGCAAGTGATGTTGAATTTAAATTGCCAAAGCCTTCTTATACAATTGACACATTGACTTATTTGTCTGAAAAATATCCATCAAGAAAATTTGCTTTAATAATGGGTGCAGACAATTTAAATAGTTTTGAAAAGTGGAAGAATTATCAATTAATATTAGAGAACTACCAGATTTTTGTCTATCCAAGACCAGATTTTGATTTACAAAAAGTAAAATTTGAAGGAGATATTAAAATTACAGATGCTCCTTTAATGGAAATTTCGTCGAGTTTTATTCGTGATGCAATAAAAAAAGGAAAAGATATTAGATTTTATTTACACGATAAAGTATTTGAATATATAGGGGAGTGTGGACTTTATAAATAATTACGGATATTTAATTACGAATTAAGAATATAATTATTTGTCCTTCATAACAAATCTTACAGTTTTTCTACTTTGCTGCGAAATAAAAATCTTTTTATTTAAAGTTACTCTTTCAATAGTTTTTTGATCATAATTGCGAATTGTAGCAAGTTCAACGCTAGTATTATATAAAACTTTATATTCTTTCTGAAGTTCTTTAATTAAAGGTTTAATTTTTCTTTCGTCATAATCTACAACAACAGAAAAACTAATTGACGAATTTTCCATTAAGTTGATGCTTACTTTATGAGTAGCAAATAATCCGAAAATAGCACTTAAGTTTTCTTCAACTATAAAAGTATAATCTTTTGAGGAAATAGATATAAGTATTTGATTTACACGAAATATGAAAGATGGGATTTTTGAGTCGTGTGAACTGTTATTGTTAATTACAGAACCACTTTCTTCAGGATTTAAAAATGATTTAACAAATAACGGAATATTTTTATTTTTTATTGGTTGAATTGTTTTTGGGTGAATTACTGTTGCACCATAATAGGCAAGTTCGATTGCTTCATGGTATGAAATATTATTAAGTTTAATTGTATCGTCAAACCATTTTGGGTCGGCATTTAGCAGGCCAGGAACATCTTTCCATATTGTTACATCACTAGCATCACATGCATGAGCTATAATTCCAGCTGTAAAATCTGAGCCTTCTCTGCCAAGAGTAGTTGTGTTGTTTTGATTGTCGGAGCCTATAAATCCTTGAGTTACTATTATATCAAATTGATTAAATGAATTTGTGATTTGAGTTATGCAATTTGTGCAAGTTGTTTCCCAATTTATAGCTGCATTTCTATAATTACTATTTGTTTTAATTAGCTCTCTTGCATCTATCCATTTGCTATTTATTTTTTGTTCTAATAAATAAAAATGAATAATTTTTGTTGAAATAATCTCACCCCATGAGATTAGCTTATCGTATTCGTAATCATAATTTTCTGGTGAAAAGTTACCTCGTATATAATTAGTGATTTTATTAAAAATATCTTCTATTTCTTTTGTTATAGTTTCTTTAATATTAGTTTCAAATAAATTATTTATAATTTCTAAATGATAATCCTTTATTGAATTTATTGAATCTAAAATGTTTTTATTTTTATTAAAATATTCGTTTAAAACTTTTTCAAGAGCATTTGTAGTTTTACCCATTGCAGAAATTACTACTACAATTTTTGACTCGGAATGATTTAATAGGATTTTAGCAATATTTTTAACTCCACTTGCATCTTTTACTGATGCTCCACCGAATTTAAAAACTTTCATATAATTAAGAGTTTAACTTTAGGCACTTTATGTACTTTAGGCACTTCTAACTTTTTTTGCTAAAATACAAAGAAGAATTAATAAAAATAAAAAACCTCACAGATTTTTAATTCTGTGAGGTTTAAAAATAATTAAATTATTATAGTTTATTTGTTACCAAAATTAGTCGGATGATTACGATCAAACCAAACTCTTGAAGAAACAACATCCTCACCTGGAAGTGGGTATAAAGTTGCAATCGCAGCATTTACATTAGCAGTATTTAAATTCTTTTCGTCAGTGTTATATGCAATTCTTCTTGGAACAAAACCTTGAACTGTAGCAGCGTTTGCAGCAGGAATTAATTTTGGATAACCAGTTCTTCTCCAGCTGTTAAATGCTTCGTTACCATCGCCAAATAACGCAACCCATTTTTGCTCACCAATTAATTGACCTCCTTTAGCAGCATTAAAAGCAAAATTAGGATCTGCAAGCATTCCATTTGCAGCTGCCGAGGTTAAACCATTATGTATAAAAGATGCTGTAACTGCAGCCTGATAATTAGCAGCATTGGTAGTATCCATTTCAGCTTTAATAAATAACACTTCGGTATATGTCATAAAATAATATGGTGTACTTGAAGTGTAGTAAGAACCAATTTTGGAGCAGGTACTTATACCACTTTTTATTCCATTTCTTCCACCTACATATTTAGCGCTATCAACTCCAGTTTTAAGCGGAAAAGCATAAATTGTTAATCTAGCATCTGCAGGTAATGTAGAGTCTAAAGAACTACCTCTCATGTATTCGACAAGTGTATTAGTTATTCTAAAATCATTTCTTCTTGAAGAACCTGGATTTATCCATTGATAAACAGGATTGTCAGATGTTAAGTAAGGTAATAAAGCCTCTTCGTCGCTTGATTGAAAAATATCAGGACTTGCTAAAAGAGCATTTATTTCAGGAGTTTTGTTATCTCCACCAGTTGTTAAAGTTAGGTATACGCGAAGTTTTAAAGTGTTTGCAAACTTTTTCCAAAGTTGCAAATCGCCACCATAAACATAATCATAAGCAGCTAACTTTTCTAAAGGAAGTGGTTCTGTTGAAGTACCAATTAAATCAGAAGCAGAAGTAAGATCAGTTAAAATGCTATTTAAGACATTTAACTGAGTATCATAACTTGGTGAAAGACTTCCTTGTGAAGCCTGGCAAGCTTTTGAATAAGGAACATCACCAAATAACATTGTTAAATGATAACCAACATAAGCTTTTAAAATTAATCCAACTGCTTCGTTATTAGGTAAGCCGTCTGCTCTAGCTTTTTCAATTGCAAGAGTACAATCTTCAAAAGATTGGTTGTATAAACTGCTCCAAACAGTATTCATCCTATCATTTCTTGGTTTATATTGATCTTCGTCAACATAAGTAGTTGCTTTGGTATATTGTACCCAAAGGTCAGTAATATTTGTGCTTGAACTTAATTCTAAAGCATAAGGAATGCGAACCATAGCCGATGCCAATAACATTTGTGATGGAACATCTTTTGGGCTATTTGGACTAACATTCATGTCATCAAATCTTTTAGAGCAAGAAATAATAACCGCTAATCCTAAACTAAATAATATTATCTTTTTCATTTTTTATTTATTTAAAGGTTATTATTAAAATACTATTTTTAAGTTAAATCCAATTGAACGGCTTGATGGAGCAGCATTAGATTCAAATCCATAAGCATTTTTACTATTAGAACTGTTTACTTCAGGATCCATATATGGTAGTTTAGAATAAATAATCCATAAATTTCTTCCATATACACCGATTGAAACAGAACTGAAAGGAGATTTTTCAACTAAGCCTTTTGGTAAAGAATATGAAATGTTTACCTGACGTAGTTTAACATAAGTTGCATCAAAAACAGAATTTGAATAATCTAAAAATGCGCGATCTTCCCAATATAATTCAGGATCAATGGCAATTGTATTAGGTGTTGATGTGGCAACCCATGAGCCAGAAGAATTATCACCAAGTACACCTGTGTTGATTAAACCAGCATCTGGTCTGTCTTCAGTGCGTAGAGAAAGGCCTGAGTAATCCATCCACATATTAGTTTGTGAGAATATTTTACCACCTTGTTGCCAATCTACCAAGAATCCAAAAGTTACGTTTTTGTATGTGAAATTGTTTTCAAATCCCATTCTAAAATCAGGTGTTACATTGCCTAAATCATGTGGGGTTGGATCTTTAATAATTTCACCTGTATTTGGGTTAATAATATATTGTCCATTAGCATCTTTTAAAGCACCTGTGCCGTATAATGTACCATAAGATTGACCTTTTACTAGATATAAATCAGCCCAACTTCTATCAAGGAATATTTTGTCTAAACCTTCAGCAATTTCGATGATTTTACCCTTGTTTTTACCAAAGTTAATATTAGAATTCCATGTAAAGTTATCTTTCTTAATTGGAATTAAATTTAGCATTAGCTCAATACCTTTATTATTCATTTTTCCAGCATTCATTAATTTAAATGCATATCCAGATGAAGAAGGTAAAGAAACAGGAACAATTAGATTAGTTGTTGTAGTTGAGTAGAAAGTAAAATCAACTCCTACACGACTATCAAAAAATCTTAAATCAGTACCCAACTCAACAGATTGTCCAACTTCAGGTTTTAACTTACCATCTCTATATGTGTTTTCTTCTGTAAGAAAAGCAGCACCATTAAATGGATTGCTAACAATAGAAGGATCAGAACCAATTTCTACTTGTTGTTTATAGGAATTTAAATTATAAGGATCGGTATCATTACCAACGAAAGCAACACCTGCTCTGAATTTTCCAAAAGATAACCATTTTTGTTCTTTCATTAACTCAGAAAAAATAAAACTTCCTGAAACTGATGGATAGAAATATGATCTGTTTTCTGAGGGTAGGGTAGATGACCAATCATTTCTTCCTGTAATATCTAAGTATAAGAAATCTTTATAGCCTAATGAAGCTAATCCATATAAACCAACAACTTCTTTTTCAGATTTAGTTTCTGTAAGAATTGGAGCATTTGCAGCATAAGCTATGTTATATAAATTTGGAACTAATAATCCTCTTACTTCAGCAAAAGTCTTATCGAAGAAACTTCTATAATAATTATAACCTAATGTTCCAGATATAGAGTATTTTTCTTTGAATTTCTTATTTCCTACTAACATAGCATCAAAATTAGTTGTGCTTTGTTTTGTGCGGTCATCGTAAAAACCACCTTCTTGCATATAAGAATAATCAATTGTTCCTGTTTTAAATTTTTGCATTCTGCCTTCTGTGTAATAATCAGATCCACCTCTAACGCTTGCATTTAACCAGTCTTTAATTTTGTAATTTAATTTTACAGTAGAAATAATTCTATCTCTACGGTCATTATTTGTATTGTTATATAAAGTCCAGTATGGATTGTTATGATAAACAGGATTCCAGTTGTAATGAAGTCCGGTTGTTGGATCTATCTTATCATAATTGTCTTCTAAAGTTTGCATGTTTACCTGACGGCCAAACCAACCAAATAAAGATTGAAATGGATTATATGTGTCATAACCTACACCTGGTCTGTTTTTACCTTGAGATAAAGTGTAATTTAAACCAATTTCAGTAGTTAAACGTGAAGTTAAATTACGAGTAATATTAAGACCGGCTGTGTATTTATCATAAGCAGTATTTGGTATGGTACCTTTTTGATTAAATGATGAAAATGAAAATCTAACTGCACCTTTATCATCACCACTTGCAACAGAAAGAGAATTGTCTATCTGATGTCCACCTACAAAAAAGTTTTTAATATTATCAGGCTGAGGAATCCATGTATCTTGTTCGCCCAAATAATTTGTGTATGTTCTTCCATCCAAAGGAGCTCCCCAACTTTCGTCGGCGCCCATAAAATCACCTGAGCCATCAGATGGATCATCGCAGTTACCTGCCCCAATTCCGTATGTGTATCCTTGTCCGTATTTATTCTGAAATTTAGGAAGTTTAAGAACTCTATCATAAGAATAACCTGTATTATAAGTTACAAGGAAATCTGATTTTTTTCCTTTTTCACCTTTACCTGATTTTGTAACAACTATAATTGCACCATTCATAGCTTTTGATCCGTATAGAGCGGCAGCAACTGGTCCTTTTAAAATATTAATAGATTCAATATCGTCTGGATTGATGTCAGAAATTGGATTTCCATAATTAGGTGAACCATCGCGAGAAGCTCTAAAGTCGTTATCAACAGGAATACCATTAATAACGAATAATGGTGAGTTGTTTCCAGTAAATGAAGTAGCACCTCGCAAAGTTATTTTTGAAGATGAACCAACCCCTCCGCTGGAACTGTTAATATTTAAACCAGCAACTTTTCCTTGTAAAGCATTTGCTGTATTCATTTCATGAGCTCCTCCAATTTCGTCGCTTTTTACAACCTGAGAAGCATAGCCAAGTGATTTTTTTTCACGTGTAATACCAACAGCAGTTACTGTTACTTCTTTCATCTGTTGAACAGTAGCTTCCATTTTAATGCTAAAGTTAGCCGTATTTCCAATAGCTACTTCTTTTGTTTTAAGTCCAACGAAAGAGAAAACTAATGTTTTTCCTTCAGCAGGAACATTAATTGTAAAATTTCCATTCATGTCACTTATTGTGACAACCTTTGGAGATTCTTTTACCTGAATATTTGCTCCGGGCAAGGTAACCCCGTCGGAACTTATAGTTCCCTTTATTACTTTTTGGGCAAAGGCAGAGCCTGTCGCAAAAAGCAATAACATTAGCATAATCACTGATTGTTTTCTCATAGATTAAATTTATTTATTTAACACTTATTAACGATATACAAATCTAGAATTATTAATTTGTTTTTTATTATTTATGTATCATTATTTACTATCTATAATTGAATAATATTTAAGTGTTTGTAAATAATAAATAAAATTTAGTATTTATTGAGGATATTTGCATGGTGTTAATGATTATAAAATTATGATTATTTAAAAATTGAAAAAATAGACAATTATTGTGATACGTATAGGTGTAATACTTGTGAGGTAATATTTAATTTTATGAAATTTGTTTAGCTGATTTTTTTATAACGCCAAACAGCAAGACTAATCATAAAAAATGCAAAAGTTATTATTGCGATAAGTTGTTTGATTATATCTGAAATACCAGAACCTTTTAAAAGTATCATTCGCATAACTTCAACAAAATATGCTAGAGGATTTGCTTTATTAACTATTTGTGCCCATTCTGGCATACTTTCAACACCAGTAAATAATCCACTCATTAATATGAAAACAACCATAAAGAAAAATGAAATAAACATAGCTTGCTGTTGTGTGTTTACAATAGTTGATACTAATAATCCAAGGGCAAGTAATACTATTAAATAAATTGCAGCAAATCCAAATACTAATCCAAGGCTGCCAACTAATGGAATATCGAATAATAATTTTCCTATTGTTAGTCCAAATGCAAGTTCGAAAAGTCCGATTATCCAAAAAGGAATTAATTTTCCGGCAATGAATTGATATTTTTTAATTGGAGTAACATTTATTTGTTCAATAGTTCCAATTTCTTTTTCACGCACAACGTTCATGCCTGATAAAATAAATGAGATTATTGTTATTAGCAATACCAAAATTCCTGGAACCATAAATGTTTTATAATTTAATTCAGGATTATACCAGAATCTTCGTGAAGTTACAATGCCATTATTAGATGAATTAACAGGCAATAATTTTGATAATATTTGTTTATTGTAATCTTGTAAAATTGAAATAATATATGCCTGCGAAACTCCTGCATTAGTGCCATTTATTGCATCAATTAATACTTGTACTTTGATATTTTTTTCATTCCTAATAATTTTTCTTTCGAAACCTTGAGGAATTATAATTGCTGCTGTTATTTCGCCTCTATCAATATATGTAATTGCTTCTTTTGATGAAAATGTTCTTTTTTCAATAACAAAATATGGAGAACCTTCAAATTTGCTGCTGAGATTTCTTGAAAAGGTAGATAAATCCTGATCAACAATGCAAAGCTTGATATTTTTCATTTCATAAGTTGCAGCATTTACCAGAATAATTAGCTGTATAATTGGCATAACAAAAATTACAGGTAGCATGCTTTTATTGCGAAATATTTGCAAAAACTCCTTTTGTATTATAAATAATATTATTCGCATTTTATTCTAATCGTATTTTGTATTTACGCATACTTACCATTAAAAAGAATATTGACATTCCAAATAGAATTAATGTATCGCTCCATAATGTAGCTAAGTTTCCTCCTTTAAGCATTATAGTTCTAACAATGTTTATGAAATACTTTGGAGGCATTATTTTACATAAATATTGAAGTGGTAAAGGCATGTTTTCAACCGGAAAAATAAATCCTGAAAGTAAAATAGTAGGAAGCATTAATACTACAAGTGAGATTAACATGGCTGCCTGTTGTGTTTTTGTTGCTGTTGAAATTAGTATTCCAAGTGAAAGTGCCATGAAAATAAAAAGTAAACATTCTGCAAGAAGTAATATAATACTTCCATTTACAGGGACATTAAAAACAAAGTAACCTGTAAGTAAAATTAAACATGCATTTATAAATGATAATAAGAGGTATGGTGTTACTTTTCCTGTAATTACAGTAAAAGGATTTAATGGAGAAGCTAACAATACTTCCATTGTTCCCAATTCTTTTTCACGAGTTATTGAAATGGAAGTCATTAATGCTGAAATAAGCATTAATAACATTGCTATAATTCCTGGTACAAACATATATGCACCTTTTAATTCTGGATTGTACAGCATTCTTACTTCAGGAGTAATTAATGATATTTGAGTATTTTGTGTTGTAATTGCTATTGAATAATTCCGAATTATTGCTTCAGTATAATTTGTTAATAAATTTGCCATATTCGGATCAGAAGCATCGGCAATAATCTGAATTTTAGCAGTACCTTCTTTTTTTAGTTTTTCAGCGAAATGTGGTTCAAATACTATTACTTCTTTAATTTTTCCTTTTCTAAAAGCTTCGTGTATTTCTTGTTCTGAATTTATTGATGCATCTAATTTAAAATATCCTGATGATAATATTTTACTTGAAATCTGTTTTGTTATTTCATCTTTTGAGTGATCTAATATCCCAATAGATGCATTTTTAATTTCATTTGTTATGACATATCCAAATAATAATATTTGAGCAATAGGCATGGCAATTAGCACGAATAAAGTTCGTGGATCACGAATGATGTGATAGTATTCCTTCTTAACAAATCCAATGAATTTTTTCATATTAAAATGACACGAATTGCACTAATTTTAAAATGAGATATTTCAATTTCCATTTTTTATTTTTTTTATTCGTGAAATTAGTGTCTTATTTTTAGTTTATTGTTGTTTTGCTTTTCTTGCAAGTTGAAGAAAAACATCATTCATGTTTTCAGCATTCTGGTTTTTTATTAATTCTGAAGGTGTACCAATTGCTTCAATTCTTCCATCAACCATAATGCAAACTCGATTACAATATTCTGCTTCATCCATATAATGAGTTGTTACCATAATAGTAATTCCTTCACCGGCTGCGTCATAAATCATATCCCAAAATTCCCTACGAGTTACAGGATCAACTCCACCTGTTGGCTCATCCAGAAATACAATTTTTGGATGATGAAATATTGCTACTGAAAACGCCAGTTTCTGCTTCCAGCCAAGAGGTATGCTACTTAATAATTCGTTTCTGACATTTGTTAAACCGAGTTTTTGAATAAGTTCATCCGCTCGCTTGCGAATATCTTTTAATTTTAAACCATAAATTCCACCATAAAATCTAATATTCTCATAAACTGTCAAGTCTTCGTATAACGAAAACTTCTGGCTCATGTAGCCAATGTTGTTTTTTATTTTGTTTGTTTCACTATAAACATCAAAACCTGCTACGTTTATTTCTCCAGAAGTTGGGCTTGATAAACCACAAAGTATTTTTAATGCTGTTGTTTTTCCAGCACCATTTGCTCCAAGAAAACCAAATATTTCACCTTTGTAAACATCAAATGTAAGATTGTCATTAGCAACAAAGCTTCCGAATTTCTTTACCAGATTTTTTACTGTTATGGCTTTTTCTTTTTCCATTAATTATGTTGTTTCATTAGCCATAAAAAACAATCTTCTATTGTAGGTATACTTGTACTAATCTCAACATTAGTATGACCATTATTTTTAAGGTAATTATTTAAGTCAGACTGATTAATGGTTTGATTTGATGAAAAATGTATAGTTTGACCAAATAAATATACCTGTGAATTTAAATTGTATTCCCTAAGTTTTACAAGTAAGTCATGCATGTTGTTAGACTTAATTGCAAGAAGTTCAGGTTTGTAATTTTTAACAATATTTGCAGGTGTGTCAATTTGCATTATTTTTCCTTCCTGCATAAGAGCTACACGATCGCAAAGGCTTGCTTCATCCATATACGGTGTAGAAACAATTATTGTAATTCCCATTTCTTTAAATCTACGGAGCAAGTCCCAAAACTCTGTACGCGAAACAGCATCTACACCAGTTGTTGGTTCATCAAGAATTAAAATTTCTGGTTTGTGAATTAGCGCACATGAAAGTGCAAGTTTCTGCTTCATTCCACCTGAAAGCTTTCCTGCAGGGCGATCTTTAAATGGTTCAATCTGTATGTAAATATCTTTTATTAACTCGTAATTTTCTTTAATTGTTGTTCCAAATATTGTTGCAAAAAACGCTAGATTTTCTTCAATTGTTAAGTCCTGATACAATGAAAACTTTCCGGGCATATAACCAACAATTTGTCTTATCTTTTTATAATCTTTTAGAATATCAAAACCTGCCATGTTTGCAGAGCCAGAGTCGGCAAGAAGGAGAGTGGTAAGTATTCTGAATAATGTTGTTTTACCTGCTCCATCGGGACCAATAACACCAAAAAGTTCTCCTTTTTTTACAGAAAAAGAGGTTTCAAGTAAGGCTTTGTGAGTGCCGTAACTTTTTGATATGTTATTTATTTCAACAAAATTCATTATTCTTTATTATTAAAACTAAATTTTATTTGTTATTGTTTATGGTTCGATCCGCCTCGGCGGACGCTCACCATGTCAATAACAGATTGCTCAATATGACAAAATTTTAATTCTTAAATTTCATTTCACCAGGCATTCCAATTTTAATAGAGCCATCATTTTTTACTTTAATTTTTACTGCATAAACTAAATTCTGACGTTCATCTCTGGTTTGAATAATTTTGGGTGTGAATTCTGATTGAGAAGATACCCATGTGATAGTTCCGTTTACCTCTTTTAATTCACCTTTTCCATCATCAAAAAACACAGAAGTAGTTTGATTTATTTTTGCATTTGCAAGTTGTTTTTCACTTATGTATGCTCTTAAAATAATTTCGTCAAGATTTGCAATTTTATAAATTGCTTTTCCCGGAACAACCATTTCTGATTGTTCTACATATTTTTCAAGTATAGTCCCTTTGATAGGGTTTATCAAATAACTTCTTCTAATTTGATCCTGAATTTGTTTTATTTGATAATCCATACCATCAAGTTCGCTGAATACTGCCTGATTTTGAGTTTTAATTAATTCAATTTGTTTATCAATTAAAGCTATTGCATTATTTATATCATCAAGCTGTTTTTCTGGAACGGCTTTATCTTTAAGTAATTTTTCAATTCTTTTTTTCTCTGAATTTAAATTTGCCTTTTGTTGATTTTGCACGTTAATTTGTGAAATAACATTTGAAACCTTTGCCTGTATAGTTGATTTCTGTGCTTCAACTTGCTTTAATTTAAGCCAAGTGTTTGTTGTATCTATAAAACCAACAGTAATTCCTGAGTCAATATTTGTTCCTTCTTCAACTTTTAAAGAAAGCATTTTACCTTGAACTTCTGAAGAAACTGTTACTTCAACTGCTTCGAAATTTCCGTAAGCATCAGATTTGTTTTTATCACCTGAGCAGGAAAATAATATCGAAATTATAATTAACGATGTTAATGTTATTGTGTTTTTCATTTCTGAATATGTTAAATGATACCTTTAATTACTA
>CAIQJL010000219.1 GCA_903872185.1 uncultured Bacteroidota bacterium
TCACACTCTCCCTTCACACAATCGCTGCCAGAAGCGTTTCTTGCGAACAGAGTTTACTAAAAATTTCCAGCCCCTTTGATAATTTGTAAAAAATATTATGCACCTCAAAGGTATATAAAGCATGCCAGAATAGTTGGCTATATACACCTTTTTGTGAGATATGGTGCATAGATAAAGGAGTTACCGCCAAGTGTAAGAAAGACCGAGCGACATTGAAAGATAATATAAATAACGTAAATTTACGACTTAAAAAAGAATTAAAATAATGACAGTAAAAAAAAGAAATTTACATTCAGCAAAAGTATCTAAGAAAGACGAATTTTATACTCAACTTGGAGATATTGAGCGTGAATTAAGATACTACAAAAACCATTTCAGGGACAAAGTAATTTACTGTAATTGTGACGACCCAAGAGTTAGTAATTTCTTTCACTTCTTTTCATACAACTTTGAAAAACTTGGACTTAAAAAACTAATTGCAACTTGTTACAAAAATCAAGATATGGACTTGTTCAGCGAAAACAAATCCGAACAAGCAATTTATTTGGTATATGACGGTGATAAGAACGACAATAAAGTTCCAGACCCAAACGAGATAGGGGTAAAAAAATTAAAAGGTGATGGAGATTTTAGAAGTAAAGAATGTATTGACCTTTTAAAACAAGCAGACATAGTTGTAACAAATCCACCTTTCTCATTATTCCGTGAATATCTGGCTCAACTGATTGAATACGACAAAAAATTTATAATTGTTGGACACCAAAATGCAATTTCATACAAAGAAATTTTCAAACTTATTAAAGAAAATAAAATGTGGTTAGGTTATGGATTTAAAGGTGGGGCTGCACATTTTATAAATAAACACTACGAAGATTACGCAACAGCAGGTGACCACCAAGAAGGAATGATAAGAGTTTCAGGAGTTACTTGGTTTACCAACCTTGATATTAATAAAAGGCATGAAGATTTAATTCTTTATAAAAAATACACACCAGAAGAATATCCAACTTATGACAATTATAACGCAATAAATGTTGATGTAACCAAAGATATTCCAATGGATTATGATGGAAGTATGGGTGTTCCAATTACATTTTTAGACAAATATAATCCTGACCAATTTGAAATAGAAACACTTGGTATTGGTGAAGAAAATTTTACACCAACTAAACGTTATGAAAAATTCAGAGACCCTATTACTAAATTGCCAATTTCGGACAAAAGAGATTTTCTATTATATGTTAGAGATACGAATGGAAAATATTTGACTTCGGAAGATTATCGAGTAAATAAAGTATATGCACGGATAATAATTAAAAATAAAAATGTTGTAAAATAATGAAAATAGAACTAAAAGAAATTACAGTCCGAGACCTAACAAATGGTTACCAAGATAATAACGATAATGGTGTAGTTGCATTTGGCGGTAAGTTAGATGTTCGCCCACCTTATCAGCGTGAATTTGTTTATGACGAGAAAGAACGTAATGCAGTAATAAATACTTTACAAAAAGATTTTCCACTAAATGTAATGTATTGGGCTGTACGTGAAGATGGTAATTTTGAAGTAATAGACGGTCAGCAAAGAACTATTTCAATTTGCCAATATGTAGACGGAGTTTTTTCAATTGATGGATTGGCATTTCATAATTTACCAAAAGACAAGCAAGACCAAATACTTAATTATACATTAATGGTTTATTTCTGTTCAGGAAAACCAAGTGAAAAATTAGATTGGTTTGAAACAATAAATATTGCTGGCAAAGTTTTAACACCCCAAGAGTTAAAAAATGCTGTTTATTCAGGCTCTTGGGTTTCTGATGCTAAACGTTACTTTTCAAAAAATAGCAGACCTAAAATTGGAGACGAATATTTAACAGGTTCTGCCAACAGACAAGAATTTCTTGAAACTGCAATAGATTGGATTTCAAATAGCAGTATCAAAGAATATATGTCAAAAAACCAACACGAGCCAAACGCAAATGAACTTTGGCTTTACTTTCAAGCAGTAATAAATTGGGTAAAAGCAACTTTCCCAAAATATCGCAAAGAAATGAAAGGCATAAAATGGGGGTTTCTTTACAATGACTACAAAGACAAAAAATTTGACCCTAAAAAACTGGAAGATGAAATAACGAATTTAATGTTAGACGAAGATGTAGAAAACAAAAAAGGAATTTACTACTACGTTTTGACAAGAAAAGAAAGATTTTTAAATATTCGTGCTTTCAGCGACAAACAGAAAAGAGAAGCATACGAAAGACAAAAAGGAATTTGCCATGTATGCACAGAGCATTTTGAAATTGAAGAAATGGAAGGTGACCATATTACACCTTGGCATTTAGGAGGTAAGACAACTGCGGACAACTGCCAAATGTTATGCTTGGACGACAACAGAAGAAAATCGGGAAAATGACAGAAAACAAAGAACACCAGGCGGTAACACATGGTATAGTGCATGCGGGTTTCAGCGGTTTGCGAACGTTCGTGGCTCGTAAAAAAAGTCGGTGTAAACTGATAGGTTTTCGCCTCGTAATCCCGCACGACACCATACCATCAACCGTTACCTGCCATTTCAAAACCGACATCAACTAACAAAAACAATATCAAATGAGAAATTTATTTAGACAATTTGCCAAGTATTATCAAGATAAAGACTTTAGAGTTTTTCAAAATGAATTTGCAAAAGAAGTTTATGAGTGCTTAGGTACTTCATATTCTAACAATCATAATGAAGTAACAATGGTTACTGAATTATGCAAAACTATTAATGGAAAAAGTTATGACAAACTAAATTTTTATGCAGAAAAAATACATGGCACACGCTCCTATGTTGAATTCAACAAACTTGATAAACCAGTAACTACTGAATTAGCTGACATGGTTATTATTTCAGTTGTTACAAGAAACAGAGATATTGTTTATGAAAAATTAAGCTTTGTACAAAACAAGAAAAGTGACGAATCGGAAAATTGGAAAATTGATGACAACCAACTTTACCTATTAAAAAACTTCCCTTCATTCAAAGGAACTAAAGGGATTTTTAAAAAGAATTTTGGTAGCGATGTAAACTTCTTAAATCGGTCAAAGAATTTAGGAACTTATGGCCTATTCAAACAACCTGGAGAAATGCTATTGATAAATGCGGATAATATTTATAGCAATATGGATAAGGATAAAGTTAAATTTGACGAGCTTAGAAAAATTCAAAACCAACCCAATTCAAATAACAATATTGGGTTCCCATTTTTTGACAAACACTTTTTGCATCATATGGATATGTTCCATTTATTTGAAAATGGTGTTCCATTTTTCAATTTACCTTTTTTAGGAAATGTATCTATTTCGCAAAACATTTATGAATTTATTAGGAACTGGTCGTTATATAATATTGGCGAGGAGGCAAGTTCATTTGGCGTAATAATGGATCAAGATTTATCTAATTTTACTAAACTTATTCTTAGACAAGCAAACTTGGGAGAAAGAATAAATCTCAACTTGGATATTCAAGGAAGTATAGAAACAAACTTAATAGTAAACGTGGCACATTTAGAACTAGGAGAAAAATAAACGGCAGGTAACACGCGGTATAAAAAATTGCCGGTTCAGTAGGTTATTCAAGGGTTGTAGCCCGCTTCAACTTTTGTGTAACTTGACAGGAAATCGCCCGCAATCGGCAACTTTTCATACCGCCAACGTTAGTGGCAAGGCTTTGAAAAATTGTGCGAACGGAGAAATTTTGTTAGAATTTTAAAATTTTGTATTTTTACAAAAAAAACACGATGAACATTCAAGCAAGAAAAATAAACTTTATTCAAGAATTCCTCAGGATTGACAGTGAAGAACTGATAAACAAGCTTGACAAATTTCTACACATTGAGAAAAGTAAAATATACGAACAGGAATTAAAACCCATGTCAATGGACAGTTTTAATGCTGCAATTGATCAGTCTGAAGATGATGCCGCAAATGGTCGAGTTGTAGAAGCAAAAGAACTAAGAAAAGACATTGAAGGATGGAAGTAAGAGTATTTTGGACTGAATTTGCAATTAATCAACTTGACCAAATTTTTGATTATTATAAATACACAGCAAGCTTAAAAGTATCAAAAAAAATTATTTCAGGAATTGTCGAAAGTACTGTAATGCTTGAAAAAAATCCTTTTATTGGGACAAAAGAGCCATTACTTGAAAATAGAAAGAAAGAATATCGTTTCATTGTAAAAGGAAATTACAAAATCATATATTTTGTTGAAGAAAATTTTGTAAAGATAAGCTCGGTCTTTGATTGTCGGCAGAATCCAAATAAAATAATAGAGAGCACAAAGCCCAGCCACTAACAAAGGTCAAAACTCATGCGGGTTTCAGGAATTCTCAGTCGGCATTGCGCCGCTCGGTTCCCAAGTCCTCCGGACAGGAAATCGGCACGCAGTCCCGCCCGTGTTTTGGCCTCGGTCGTTATGCACAAGTAAAATTTAATAGACAGTCTATATGAAATGGAACTTCATCAAAGAAAATTTTAATTCAATTCTATTCTTTACGATTAGTTGGATTACATCGAATATTCTACTACTCATTTCAATTTGCAAAATAAATTTAGATGATATTGATAAGACGCCGATGAAAATATGGTATTTTCTTATTGCTGGCTTAATATTTCTTTTTCTTCCTTTTTTTAAGAAAGTTAAAATTGGAAAGTTCATTGAACTTGAAAGAGAAATAAAAAACACAAAAGAGGAATTGAATACTTTTAAAACTGACATTAGACAATCATTATCAATAATAAGTACTAATGTTAATACTTTAAGTACAATAAATAATCAAATTCAAATTAATATACCAGGTATTACTGATTTGCAGAATGCGATTAAAACTCTAGAAAATCAAACTAATCCTCAAATAGAAAAGTCATCTAAAGAATTAAAGGATGAATTAATTATTGAAGATGAAGATAATATAATGGCACTTACCAAAGCTAGGGTAAAAATGGAGTTTTTATTGAGAAAAATCCTTGGGAAAAGGATTACTCTCGAAAACTCAGATAAAGACATTAAATATTTAACCCTTACTCAGCTTATTCGAGACTTTTTAGACCAATTTCCTAAATACAGATATCTAGAGAACTCATTGAGTTATGTTAGAAGACTCGGAAATGCAGCAGCTCATGCTCAAATGATACCCGAATATCAAGCTCAAGAAGCTATAGATATGAGTTTGAAATTAATTGCAGTTTTGAAGTTTATAAGTGAAGACACACAAGAAAATGGATGAAACAATAAAAATCTTTGAAACATACGGTGTCATTAATTTAGCAAGTAGACGGCGTATTGAGGAGTTACTTAGTAAATTGAAACTACCTAATTCTAATAATATTACAGTAGATGTATCCGGTTGTATGACTGATTATTCTTGTACAAGTCTGTTATTTGATGTTGTTCTTGAACATCTTGAAAAATTTCAAGGAGAAAAAAAACTGAGAATAATTACTGATGGATTACCAATTGAATATTTTTATCATGATTTGTTTTTAGGAAGCAAATATTTTAACCTTGGTGATAGTTTCAAATTGACCACTAAAGAATATGAGTTTTTATTAAAAGAATTAAAGGATAAAAAGAATATTGAAATAGAAATAGTCCATAGTACCAGTGCATAACAGGCTGTTGCTTTCAGTGGCAGACAGTTTGTAAATTAAAGATAATTAACACCAATGCCACCGAAAAGCAACAGCCGGCACGTTGTGGGCAATATAACAACAAAAACTAACGTCATGAATAATAATAGAATACCTAAAAGTCATTGGAGTCGATATTTCAGTTTTGTTAAATATATAACATTAAGAAAAATCTTGAACCTTGTAAGGTCTTTATATTTTTGGAGGGTTGGAAAAGAATTTATTTCTACTAAACCTTCATTCCTCAAAGTTGAAATAAGCAGATATTGTACTATTAATTGTTTATACTGTTGTGATAAGAGAGAAAAAGTTTTCTACTCTTTTGACTTATATAAAAATTTAATTAATCAATTGAAAGATTATTTGTTTTTAGTGTCATTATATGATATCGGAGAACCCTTAGAAAATGAGCATGTTTTAGATTATATTAGATATGCAAAAAAAATAAAGTAGGCTCAATAATTTCGACTACGCTATCCATTAAAAAAGAGGATACTTTTTGGGAAGAACTCGTAATCTCAGGGCTAGATAAAATTATTGTAGCTATTGATGGGGTTTCTGAGGATATATATAAAAAATATAGAAGAAATGGAAATTTGGAACTAGTAATGTCAAATTTAGTTAAAATTATAAGTCTTAAAAAGAAACATAAGAGTAAACTCATTATAGAGTGGCAAATGCTAAATCTTCCATGGAATCTTGCTGAACAAAAATTAGCTAAGGAAATAGCAAATCAAATAGAATGCAATACATTTCGCCTCATTAAAGAAGCAAATTCTCAAAGATTAAATTATAAAAAAACAAATACAATTAGAAAAACTAATTGTTTACTTCCTTATTTGATCCTAATAGTTACCGCTTATAATAAGGTCAGACCATGTTATAAGATATATAATGAACCTATGGTAATTGGTGACTTGAATAATACTAGTTATGAGGAAATTTGGAATGGTGATGAGATATATAGAATAAGAAACAAAAGAAAGATTCAACAAAGGGATGGTTGTAAAACGTGCATTGAATAAT
Organism: uncultured Bacteroidota bacterium; assembly: GCA_903872185.1. Classification (GTDB taxonomy): domain Bacteria; phylum Bacteroidota; class Bacteroidia; order Bacteroidales; family GWA2-32-17; genus GWA2-32-17. The sequence continues at coordinate 6,699 of CAIQJL010000219.1, forward strand.
ATACTGCCCACAACAGTGCATATATTTTATTGGGGGTTGAATCGCTAATTTCAAAGTAATTGCACTAAATTAGCTCCTTAACGTGGGATAAGGAATTGTTCCAAAGTCCCCCAACAAAACATATGCGAAACGTTATGCGCAACCTAAATGATAAGCCATGAGTAACCTTAAAGCAAATACTTCAATAAGGGCAACACAAAGAATTCTTTGGTGGTGTTCAGGGGCAAACATTTCCTTGCTTTCAGAATGCAAATCTGACTGGCAAAAATTTTACACCATCGGATTGTCAGTAATATCATCAGGTTTTATTGCAGCACTTTCATTTATCGTAGTAGGCGATATCCTTTTCAAAAACATATATTTAACCCTGATCTTAGGGATTATTTCGGGTGCGATTATTTTTAACTTGAACAGGTTTATTGCATCAACCTTTCCTACTCAAAAAAATGCAATCAAGAACCTGGTCTTTATCTTGCCAAGAATTCTCTTAGCGGTAAACATATCGCTTACAATCTCATTCCCACTCCAACTTATTTTATTTAAGGACACAATTGAATTGAAACTTCAGACAGGAAACTTAGGTCTAACACACAATTTTTTAGATAAGGTTACTGCTTTTAATGAGTTGCGAAGTGACAACACAAGTATTACCATTATCTCTTGGCTACTTAATCTTTTGTTTCTTGCTCTTGAAATAATGCCAATACTTGTTATTTGGTTATCACCTAAGGGTGCGTATGAGAAATTATTAGAGTTCAATGAGGATTTTGAACGGCAGCAAGTTGAAGTTAATAAGAAACTTGAACAAGAGAAGCTAGAACTTAGTGAGTATTATGGACGAAAACAAAATGAACTCTTTGAAATAGAGAAATTAGAAATCTTAAAGAATAATCTTGAAAAAAGAATTAGAAGAAGAGAAGCGTTAACTGTAATTCCATTTGGTGGCTTTGAGTTTTATATAGACTACAAAACGCTTCCTTTGAATGATATGAATTCGTTGTTTGCAACGTTAAACAATATTTATAGTGCCGTTTATCAAATTGAGAGCTTTAACAAAAACACGATATTATCTAAGCAACCATTTTATAATATCAATGAAATATTAAAGTCGCACCCAGAAGATGTATTGTCTATTCACTCAATTGAAACAGGTAACTCGGTTACATTTAAAATTTCGACAGGATGGAAACCCAATGTTGAATTAATTAAAGGGGATTTTATTATAACTCTTCCAAAAGGAAGTCTCGCGCTGCTTATTACAGGATATTTGATAACAAACATATTTGATTATGGAATTTCAAACTACAAGCAGATATTAGAAGTTCAAAAACTTGAAAAAGAGAATAAGATTTTAGAAAACCAATTATTTAAGGAACAATTAAGTTTGTTTAACTCTAAATTAAAAGATTCATCTGACGAAGTGAAAGAGAAATTTCAATTTGAACTTTTTAAGTTTTATGAACTGACATTGGCTAATTCAAACTTTATCGAAACCAAAATAACACAAGACACTTTAATAATGGAAAAAATGGAGCAAGGGAAATTGATAATTGAAAGCGGAGAAAAATAGGCAGCACATAACAAGGGGTTTGCGATAGCGGGGGTTCCGTGCTTCGCAGACAGTTATGTGCAAGGTGGATGTACAGTTCTCTGAACAAAGTTTAGTGCTAAAACTCCCCGCCATCTCAAACCCCCGAAACGTTGGCTTCCCTCTGGTTTTCGTCCAGTAGTCAGTTGGCAGCTCATTCCGCCGCTTGCCGCCAAAATTCCGTCAGCCGCATTACTTGGCAGTCGCGGGTGAGGGCACCGCCACCCTGATCCCATTCAGCTCCTTGTCAACCCTCTCAATCAAATCATCATCACTCAACGCAACGCGCGCGAACTGTTTGTTCAGCTCTCTTTGCAGGGTGACCGAGTTGATGAGAGCGGCAACATCGCGCGCCTCCTTGATAAACTCCAGATCAGCCTTTTTATCACGCAACTCAAAACGGCTCGGGTAGATAACCTCATAATCAGTTTTTGATGCA
>CAIQJL010000220.1 GCA_903872185.1 uncultured Bacteroidota bacterium
ACCATTTTTCCATCCATGACGGTGTTGATTTCCATTTCCACAATTATTACCGCATTTTCTATTTTGCCTATTATCACAAATTCCATCTTTATTATTGTCAACATAATTTTGACCTTTTTGATTTGAATTTGATAATTGCAAATTATCACAAACTCCATCCTTATTTTTATCTATGTAATAAGCCCCCTTTTTATTTGACACTAAGGAAGAATCTAATTTATTATTTTGCTGGGCAGTTGTAATAATTGCAGAAAGCATTAATACAACAATACTGATGACAATTACATTTGTTTTCACTTTTATATTCTCCTTCTTTTAATTTATAATTTTTGTATAAAATAATTTAACGTATTTATATTTTTTTTGCTGTTAATAAGAACAGAGGATAGGCTTTCCCAATATGTGGACCGTCTGCTTTTTTTATTTCATAACATGGTTTATGAAAAATTTCTACAAAACCGATTTTTATTAAAATTTTCGATAAATCCAACGGTCTAAATCCAAAATGACCCATAAAATCACTATCGTGAAATGTTCCATCTTCTTTATATAAATCAATAATAGCAAGAGTTCCTCCAGTATTTAACAGCGCATAGAATTTGGAAAGTAAAAGATCAATTTCCATAACATGGTGCATTGCCATTTGAGTAAAAATAAAATCAAATGTTTTATTAGTATAATTATCCTTTTCCAAATCAAAAAATGTTGGGATTAGATTAGTGATCTTTTCCCTATCAAGCTTTTCTTTAGCTACTCGTACCATTTCTACAGAACTATCCATTAGAACTATTTCAGAGAATAAATCCTTTAAAGCAAAACTTAATAAACCTGTTCCAGCACCAAAATCAAGCGCTTTAGAATTTTCCTTAAATTCAATAATATTTCTTAATTCCTTAGCAACCGCCTCAGTTCTTTTAACATGTATTTGGTTCATGTCCCAATCTTTTGCAGCTGTATCAAAAAAGTTTTCCATTGTGTTATTTCAATTATATTTTTTCTAAACCATGTTTTAAATCTTCAATAATATCTTTTGCATCTTCAATTCCAACAGCAAAACGAATTAAATCATCTGTAATTCCTGCTTTTTGTTTATCTTCTTTTGAAACTTTTGCATGTGTCATTGATGCTGGATGTTGAATTAAGGTTTCAATACCACCTAGCGAAACAGCTAGTAAAGCTAAATGAACATTATTCATTAATATTTTAGCTCCTTCAAAACCAGTTTTTAATCCAAAACTGATCATTGAACCATCTCCTTTCATTTGTTGCTTTCCCAATTCATATTGTGGATGGGATTTAAGTCCGGGAAATTTAACCCAGGCAACTTTAGGATGTTTCTCTAGAAACTCAGCAACTTTCATAGCATTTTCCTGTGCTCTATCAATACGAATTGATAAAGTTTTTAAGCCACGTAAAACCATATAAGCTTGATGTGGGTCCATATTACAACCCAAATTAATCATCATCGTTCTTAATTGAGTATATAAAGCTTTTTCTTTTGTTATTATTATACCTGCTATAATATCAGCATGACCATTTATAAATTTTGTCATTGAATGAAATACAATATCAGCTCCAAAATCCAATGGGTTTTGCAAATAAGGACTGCAAAAAGTATTGTCAACAACTAATATAATTCCATGTTTATGAGCAATGTCAGCACAAGCTTTAAGATCTGTAATGTCCATTGTAGGATTCGCAGGAGTTTCAATGTATAGCATTTTTGTATTTGGACGAATAGCTTTTTCTATAGCATCAACATCAGTAGTATTAATATATGTTGATTGAAATCCAAATCTCACAAATTGTTTTTCCATAACACCACGTGATGGTCCATAAATCGCATCTGTGCTAACAATATGATCACCTGAACTTAATAATGCAAGATAAATTGTTGTTGCTGCTGCCATTCCAGAGCTTACAGCAATTGCACCATACCCGTTTTCGAGTATTGCAATTTGTTTTTCTAATGCATTTATCGTTGGATTACCAATACGAGTATAAATGTAGCCATCACTTTCACCAGCAAAACATTTTGCACCTTCTTCTGCACTTTTAAAAGAAAAAGTTGATGTTTGATAAATAGGAACTGTGGCGGAACCGAATTGATCATCAATATCACCACCATGAATTAATTTGGTATTAAAACCAGCGTTTTCTGTATTCATTATTACTTATTTTAAAGATGTTATTATTTCAAATTTAGGATTACTTGCAAGTGTTTTTTTTACTTTGCAAAATTGTGCTGCACTTATTACTGCCTCTTTATATTTTTCAGGAAAATCTGAAGGTAATTGAATTTCTATTTTGAAATTTGTTGGCAAACCAGTTTGTTTATCATATTCAGCATGTTGAATAAGCTTAATGTTATCAGTTGAAATTTCTCGTTGATTGCAAAATGATTTAACATTAATACCTGCACAAGTACCAATTGACGCTAAAAATAACTCATAAGGTGATGGAGCTGAATTTTCACCACCATCCTCCAATGCTTGATCAGTTCTTATAATATGACCATTAATATGGGCGGTTACTACTTTTCCGCCATCAAAAGTTATTTCCATTTATTTTATTATTTGTTATTAAATATTTTGCTAATTATTAATAAATATGTGTTTCATTATTTATTTCTTCAATGTCAATTTTTTTATTGTCAATAGATCGCCAAGCATACCATATATATGCTATAACAAAAGGAACTAATAAAGAAACATAACTCATTACAGTTAATGTGTATTGACTTGAAGAACTATTCTCGATAGTTAATGAACTTTGCAAATCGAAAGTTGAAGGATAATAAGCTGTATTATTAAAACCTGCTATTAAAAGAAGAGAGAAAACTGTTAAGATTGTACCTATACCAGTTAGCCAAATTCCTTTTGTTCCACATTTTGTAAAACAAGTAATAGGTCTTATAATACCAACTAAAACCATTAATATACCAAATAGAAATAGTATGCTAACAATTGGCATTGAAAGTAGGTTATGTAAGTATTTATAAGGCTCTATAAAAACTACTTTTGAAATTGGATTGACTGCAAATCCAGGTGAAAGTATTAACCAAATTGTAAAAATTAGAAAGAAAACAACAAATGGTATAGCATTATAAATTAATTGTTTTTTAACTCTTTCCATTATTTCAGTATTTTTAATACGATTCATAAAATAAAGCAAGGCTAAAACTCTTGACAAGAAGAAAACTGCTATTCCTAAAGAAATATTTTGAAAATTTAATGCAGCTTCTAAACCATTTGCTGGCCCAGTCCATTCAGAGATAATGGGCATTTTACCACCTGTCAGTTTAGTTATATTCATTTTATCAATTAAAAACTCTGAACCAGTAAAGAAAGTAGCAACAGCAGTACCTATTAGCACAGTTCCTAACAATCCATTAATAAAAAGTAAAATCTCAAATGTTTTTTTGCCAAATAAATTATTTGGCTTTTTACGATATTCATATGATACAGCCTGAACCACGAAAGCAATTAAAATAAGTAACCAAACCCAATAGGCACCTCCAAAACTTGTAGAATAGAACAATGGGAATGAAGCAAAAAATGCACCACCAAAAGTTACAAGTGTAGTAAAAGTAAACTCCCATTTTCTTCCTAACAAATTAACCAATAATGTACGCTCATCTTCAGATTTTCCAAGTGTGTAAATAAGAGTTTGTCCACCTTGAACAAACATTAGAAAAACTAGTATTGCACCTAAAAGTGAAATTATTATCCACCAGTATTGTTGCAATGTTATATAAGATAATGTTTCAAACATATTTTTAAAGTTTATATAATTGATAAATTAGTTTAGTTTGCTGGACCTTTTTTAATTTGGGTTGTCATTATCTTAATTTCAGCAATTAACAAACCAGTAAAAATTATGAAAAAGATCCAAAATGTTAATTGCACAGAAGATGATTTTATTTGAGAAACAGCAGCAATTGTTGGCAATACATCCTGAATAACCCATGGTTGTCGTCCAACTTCTGCTACCACCCAACCTAATTCTGATGCTATATAAGCCAATGGGATAGTCCATAAAGCAGTATATAAAACAATTCGTTTTTTCTCTACTTTATTTTTTAAGGTTAATATTAAAATAACAATGAATAGAAGTATAAAATGAAAACCTAAACCAACCATTATTCTAAATGAATAAAATGTTACTGGCACATTAGGTATTAATTCATTTACATCTCTATTAGCATAAAATCCGTATCCAAAATGAGGATAATTTTTCCTAAATTTTGAAAGTGATAATTGAATAAGACTATCATTACCTGCTTTTTTTGCATTTTTATAATCGGCCAGGGAATTTATTACTACTTCACCTCTCTCACTTCGTTCTTTATAAGACAAAATATTATGTTCTTCATTTCCTTTAACTAAATCATGAATTCCTGGGACATAAGCATTAGGATCAAGAAATGCCATATAAGAGAGCATATTTGGTATTTCTATTTTAAACAGAAAATCTTGTTTTTTAGGGTCAGTTTCTGTTTTGTTTTTTTGTAAAAAACCTATTGCAGCTAATGGTGCATTTTGTTGACCAATGTAAAGATTTTCCATAGCAGCAAATTTCATGGGCTGATATTTTGCCATATTACGAGCAGAACCATCACCTGTGAAAATGACTAATAATGAAGACACCAGACCAAAGATGGAAGCTACAATGATGCTTTTTTTAGCAAATAATTGTTCCCGATTTTTAAGTAAAAACCATGCACTTATTCCTATTACGAAAATTGCTGCTAACAAATAACCAGACAAAACGGTATGTGAAAATTTATTTAAAGCAACAGGAGAACCAATAACATCCCAAAAATTAACCATTTCATTACGTGCAGTATCAAGATTAAATTTCATTCCAGTTGGAAATTGCATCCATGCATTTGCTACTAAAATCCATAATGCTGAAAGATTCGCACCGATAGCAACTAACCAAGTAGAAAGTAAATGAAATTTTTTACTGACTTTATTCCATCCAAAAAACATAACTGCAATAAATGTACTTTCCAAGAAAAAAGCCATTATACCTTCAATTGCAAGTGGAGCACCAAAAATATCTCCAACAAACCACGAATAATTTGACCAATTAGTCCCAAATTCAAATTCCAAAATTATTCCTGTTGCAACACCTATTGCGAAATTAATACCAAATAGTGTCATCCAAAATTTAGTAATCCGTTTCCACTCAGGATTTCCAGTTTTCACATATAATGATTCCATTAATGCAATTATGATAGAAAGCCCAAGAGTTAATGGTACAAATAGCCAATGGTACATTGCAGTGAGCGCAAATTGAGCTCTCGACCAATCAACTAAAGAAAAATCTACATGTTCCATATTATTTTAAATGTTATATAATTAATAATCATATTTAATCGTTTAAAGAATGTTTCCCATTATTTGTAGTATAAACATGTTTGAAGTATTCACATGTATTTGTGTTGTCAAATTGCAAACCCAATTCTTTTGCTTTTTGTTCTGAATGTTTTTCTATGTTATCGAAAAATTCTTTTCCACCTGATACCTCAAAAATACTTTTCAATTCTTCCAATGCTTCTTCAGGAATTTTACGCATTGCTCCATCTCCATTACCTTTATAATTAGCACCACATCTCTCGTAAACATCTTTGGCATTTTTTCTAACCCATTCCCAAACCGGACCTTGTTCTGGATGCATTTCAGAAGTAATACGATCAACATACATACAATAACCAGATTTTAAAATCTCATCTCCTACAGTTCTTTTAATGGCTAATGATTGACGACCTTTTTCGCTTTCAACAAAATAACCAAGTTGGTGTGATAAATGTCGTAATGCTTGAATTATAAAACCAGGTGTATTATTTCTTGGACATCTTGTTTTACATGATAAACACTCACCACAATACCAGATTGTGTCACTTTTTAAAAGTGCTTCAATTTCATTATTATTTTTATTTTGAAGAGTAACTGCAATTAATCTGGGATCGTAATTATAAAACTCAGCAGCAGGGCAAATAGCTGTGCATGTACCACAATTTATGCAAGCATTTAATCCTTCAATAAAACGAACATCACTTTTTAATAAAGAATATAAATCTTCAGTCATTTTACTTTTGATTTAAATTAATTAATTCCTCTTTACCAAACCGATTACAATCCGAACATTTTATATGATTTTCAAGTCCTTCGATTAATTTGAAACACTTTTTACATTTATACCAATCTTTACCAAATTCAAAATTGCCTCCTTCAATAATAATTGACTTCCCTTCAACAAATGCTTTTGCAATTTTTATTAAAGCACTATTATATATTCGAGTAAGTGTTGGACGCGACACTTCCATAAGATCAGCAGCTTCGTCTTGAGGAAGTAAATCATAATTCACCAGCTTTATAGCTTCATATTCATCATATTGCATTAATATATGTTCAGTTTCACAGAGTGCAATTCCAAAAGGCTTAAAGCCCTGCATCTTTGGAGGATTACATATTTTTCTATTTTTCTGAGGTCTTGCCATGAATTAAAAAAATTAGAAAATCATAAATTTATTATTACACAAAAGTAATGAACCTGCGTTCATAATCAAATTTATTTATTATATATTTGCAGAAATTTTGAACATATGTTCATTATCAATCTTTTAATTTTCAAAAAATATTTATGGAATTAACAGAACGTATAAAAAAATCAGAGACAAGTCAATTTAAAGTTATTTTCCCTTGTACATTAAATGATCATGAAACTTTATTTGGCGGAACTGCCATGAAATGGATGGATGAAGTTGCTTATATAACAGCAACACGATTTACTCGTATGAAAATGGTAACAGTATCATCTGAAAAAGTTCAATTTCTATTACCAATAAAATCAGGCACTATTGCGGAAATAATTGGCAAAGTTGTTAAAACAAAAAATGTAAAAATTGAAATACATGTTGATATTTATATTGAAGATATGTATTCTAACTACCGACAAAAAGCTGTAGATGCACTATTTACTTTTGCTGCTATTGATAATGAAAACAAACCCATTCCATTTAATTTGAAAGAAGAATCACTACAATTAGTATAATTTCCTTTTTACACTAACATTTTTTTATTTTATTTTTTTTCATTTTTCACTTACAATCTTACAATATTCTTCTAGAACCTTTGTTTAGTATATGTTTTAACATTGTAAGATTAAAAAAATAAAATATTACAATGTTACAATATATTGTAATATTGTAACTTCTTGTAAGATCAAAAAAGATAATCTTACAATGCTATAATGCAATAATAGCAAGTATAACAAAGCATCATTGTAACATTGTAACTTGATTTTGTTTTATATTAAATTTCTCATTAAAAATTTAGATATAATTTTTAATAATCTTTTAAATTAATTTATTTTTTCAATTTTCTCTTACAAGCTTACATGAAACCTCTATAATAGCTTTAAACATTAAGAATATTTCATGTAAGATGTTATATAAACTAAATATTCAACTTACATGAATGCCCTTTTTCATGTAACCTTGTAACTTCTTGTAACTAAAAAAAAAATAATCTTACATGACTACAACATAGATTTAGAAAGGGATTTAAACAATTCATGTAGGATTGTAAGTGGATTTTGTGATCTGTTTTTTTTGCAAATAACAATTAAAATAAATAGATAAAAAGTAAGTTTATAATATCATATGTTTGCGTAATAAAAAAATATTTTTTTTGGTAAAATAAATCTTTTGTTACCTTTGTAAATTAAAGCAAACAGGTTCTTTTAAGTGTAATAATAAGTTGTCTTTCAGCAATTGGATTTCTGATTGGACTAACTTTAATTTTTTATAAAAACAACTGATTTTAAATATTATGGAGAGTAATGTAAAACAACCTTCCTCTCCGCCAGATAGAGAATGAATATCAAGGAACAATCCAGTAAAATCAGCGTTTTACTGGATTTTTTGTTTAAACTAAACTGTAAAAATTTAACAAAATAAAGCTCCAATTTTGATTTTAAACAATTGAAAACCGTATTTATTATTTTAGTTACAAACTAATATTATTTCAAAATCCATTTAGTGACAAAAATCCACTATTGGGAGATATATTCAAGCTATTGAGTGATTCATTTTTTTTGAGCTTAGCAGTTGGCTTACTTTTGAAATACTATTCACAATTAGATAAAATATTTCATGAAAAAGACTTTTAAAAAATCAAATCAGCATAACAGATTCTTTAATTATAACTTTATATCGCTAAGAATACTTATTTTACTTTGTTTTACATTGACAGCTAATTTATTATTTGCTCAAAGCAACAAACAAAATATACGAGGTGTTGTTATTGATAAACTTTCGCAAACAACACTTCCTGGTGCATCGATTCAAATAGCAAATAAAAGTGAAACAAAAGGGACTATTACAGATGAAAAAGGAAATTATGTACTTGCTGATATTTCTCCAGATAGATATGAAATAAAAATCTCTTTTATTGGATATAAAGATGTAATTGTGCCTAATGTTATTGTTGTTTCAGGAAAAGAAACAATATTGGATATTACAATGGAAGAAAATGTTACAAGCTTAAATGAAGTTGTAGTAACTGCAAATAGTAAAGACAAGACAATAAATAACTTAGCAACAATTAGTGCACGCACATTTTCTACCGAGGAAGTGAACCGCTATTCTGGTGGGCGAAGTGACGCAGCTAGATTAGTTGCTAACTTTGCCGGAGTTAGTGCACCAGATGATTCAAGAAATGATATTGTAATACGAGGTAATTCGCCAGTAGGTGTTTTGTGGCGTATTAATGGAATGAACGTAACAAATCCTAACCATTTTTCAACAACGGGTACTACTGGTGGCGCTGTAAGTGCTGTAAATACGAACCTTCTTAAAAGTTCTGATTTTTTTACTTCAGCTTTTCCAGCAGAGTATGGAAATGCAATTGCTGGTGTTTTCGATTTGGGTTTCAGAAACGGGAACTCACAAAAAAGAGAAACCACATTACAGGTTGGTGTAATAACAGGAATAGAGGCAACAACAGAAGGGCCAATTAGCAAAGCAAACAATTCTTCATATTTAGTAGGTTATCGCTATGCTCTAGCTGGCGTAGCACAGGCTCTTGGCGTTAACATTGGTACAACAGCAACACCTTCTTATCAGGATTTATCATTCAATGTAAACAGTGGAAATGGCAAATTGGGAAAATTTACTTTGTTTGGTATTCTTGCAACAAGCAGTATCAGTATTTCTGGTGGTAATTCAGGCTCTATGTATGGTGGCAGAGATGGCCATGATTTGAGTAGTAAAATTGGCATAATTGGTTTAAATCATTTTAAACAGTTAAACAAAAAATCATATTTCAGTTCAACAATAGGCTTAAACTATTCGCAAACAGATCAGACTGACTATAGCTTTGACCGTTTAACAAATACAAATTTTACTCGTGAAGAAAATAATGTTGCTAAAACAGGATATAATTTTGCAACTAGTTTTAATTCAAAAATAAATGCCAGGCTTTTCGTAAAAGTTGGGGTTCAGGACGAGCTTATAGGGCTTAGTTTATATTACAGAATGAAAGAAAGAATTATTGATGACTGGAAACAGATTTGGGATTATAATAGTTATACAAACCTTGCACAAGCTTATATACACGCGAAATATAGTTTTAATGAAAAACTCACTTTAAATGCTGGTGTACATTCACAAATATTTTTGTTAAATAATTCGTTATCTGTTGAACCACGTTTAGGGTTAAAATATGACTTAAATAATAAAAGCAGTTTTAATTTCGGATATGGACTTCATTCGCAGATGCAACCTATAAATGTATATTTTCTGCAAACACAAAATGTAGATAGTACTTATAGTTATAACAATAAGAATCTGGACTTCACTAAAAGTCATCATTTTGTCTTAGGCTATGATTTGAAACCATTTACCGATTGGCGTTTAAAAGCTGAAGTATATTATCAATATCTATTTGATGTACCAATAAATACATTTTCGAGCAGCTATTCAATGCTTAATACTGGTGCAGGTTTTAAAACAGACCTGGAAGACAGTCTTACTAATGGAGGTAAAGGCCAAAATTATGGTGTAGAATTAACTATTGAAAAGTTTTTCAATAAAGGATATTATGTATTGTTTACCTCTTCACTTTATAGTTCAAAATATATTGCAAGTGATGGTATAGAAAGAAATACTGCATTTAATGGAAGATATGTGTTTAATGTTCTGGGAGGTAAAGAATGGAAAGTTGGCAGCGATAAAAGAAATAAGATATCTGCTGATTTAAAATTAACTAATGCAGGCGGAAGAGCTTATACTCCTATAGATTTAACGGCATCAGAGGCAATTGGTCGCGGTGTTTATTCCACTGATCTTTTTTCTGATTATTATGACTCTTATTTTAGAATGGACTTTAAAATTGGTTTTACTCTTAATGGTCGTAGTAAGAAAATATCACAATCAGTTTCTTTAGATTTACAAAATGTAACAAATAATAAAAACGTTTTTTCACAAGAGTATGATGATAGATCGAGATCAATAAAAACGACCTACCAACTCGGATTTTTTCCTAATTTTATTTATAAATTGCAGTTTTAGTTAAGTTATATATTTTAGCAAAATGAAATCACTTAAGATGAATAGCAGGAAAATTGAAGTTTTGCTTTACGTTTTAATCTGGACTTTTGTTTTTTCAGTACCATATTTTAACGAACGCATTTCAGACCGTTTTAATTGGAACGAAATTATAAAAAATTGGATACATGTTTTTGGGTATCTTATTATATTCCTTACAAATGTTTATTTTCTGGTACCACGATTACTCTTTAAAAAGAGATATCTAAACTACTTTGTTTTAGTTTCAGCTATAACATTTCTGGTGATAGCCGTAAAACTTATCACTATACCAGGTTTTTCTCCTCCAAATATTTCACAATTAGATGGAATTAGGCAGCCTGAAATAAATTTACATGAACAAAAATCACCATTCTTAGCCTTTGCTGATAATATTATTATTTGCATACTAATAGTAGGATCAGGTACAACTATAAGATTAATGTCGAAATGGCTAAATGAAGAGAAACTCAGAAAAGATATTGAAAAAGAACAACTCAAAACAAACTTAGCATTACTAAGGCATCAGGTAAGTCCTCATTTTTTCATGAACACACTTAACAACATACACGCTCTAATTGAATTAGATTCAGAAAAAGCTCAGAATGCTATCGAAAGGCTTTCTACTCTAATGAGATATTTACTTTATGATTCTGCTCAAAATAAAATAGAATTAAAAAAGGAGATTGAATTTTTAAATAGCTTTATTTCTTTAATGCAGCTTAGGCATTCAGATGAAGTAGAAGTTACAATATCAATCCCCGAACAAATTCCTGAAGCTAAAATCCCTCCTATGTTATTTATATCATTGCTTGAAAATGCCTTTAAGCATGGGGTCAATTATCCTATAAAGTCATACATTTATTTTGAACTAACAATTATTGAAAATACAATAATTTGTATAATTAAAAACAGTAAACATAAAAAAAATTCGAAAAATCAGGACGAATATTCCGGATTAGGTCTCAGTAACATTAAAGAAAGTTTAAAACTAATATATGGAGATCAATTTCAACTAAATATACTTGATAAAGAAAATGAATTTGAAGTAAATCTAAAAATTCTTTTATGAGTAACAAAAGGGTTATAGATATTGAAGATTCAAATTTTCAAACGAAAATGATAGCTGAAAATATCATCAAAAAACAATTTCCTGAATTGATGGTTGAATGTATGACTGCTTTTGAAACAATTGAATTAATTAATTGTTTTATTTCATTAATGGAACAAAGAAATTCAAATTTAATAGAAGTTACTTCAGTAATTCCAGAACAAATACCACACGTTAAATTGCCTCCAATGCCTTTTATCTCTCTACTTGAAAATTCATATAAACATTGCTATAATAAATCAAAGTCGTATATTTATATTGAATTTATATTTAATGAAACTTTTTTGAATTGTGTTATTAGAAATAGCAAACTTAAAATTGATAAAAAATATAATAAAGAACAGTTAGGTATAAGTCTTAATAATATTAAAGTAAGTTTAGAATTATTATATAAAAATAATTACCAAATGAATATCTTTGATAAAGAAAGTGAATTTGAAGTGAACCTAAAAATTCCAATATGAAAATACAATGTATTGCCATTGATGATGAGCCTTTGGCAGTAAAAAAAATGGCTGGGTATATTCAGAAAACTCCATTTTTGGAATTAAAAGGTGAATGCAGAAGTGCATTTGAGGCAATGGATTTTCTTAGCAATAACAATATTCAACTTATATTTATCGATATTAACATGCCTGACTTGAATGGGATGGAATTTGTGAGATCATTAAAAGAAAAACCATACGTTGTATTTACCACTGCCTATAGCGAATATGCAATAGAAGGTTTTCAAGTCGATGCGATAGATTATTTGTTAAAACCTATTACTTATAGCAATTTTCTAAAAGCTGCTAACAAGGTGAAAAATATTATTGATTTAACATCTGAGAAACAAAAGGAAAGTATTAAAACTACAGCAAATCATCTATTTGTTAAATCAGAATATAAGCTAATTAGAATAGAACTTGATGATATAAAATATATTGAAAGTCAACATGAGTATATTAAGATTCACTTGATTAACAATACACCTGTTCTTACTCAATTGAGTATAAAAAGCGTTGAAGAACTATTGCCATCTGACCGGTTTATGAGAGTTCACCGCTCGTTTATTGTAAATCTTAAAAAAGTTTCAGTAATTGAACGGAATAGAATTGTTTTCGATGGTAAAATATTTATACCAATTAGCGATCAATATAAAGATACTTTTCAGAAATATATTGATGGAAATTTTATTTGATATTTTCTAATATTTCATTTTTGATAAGTGGAAATTCACACAAACTATCATAAGAAAAAAAATAATCAAATTTACCTCTTAGTTCATTTATATTTTCTACATCTTAGCATCAGAGAAATTACTATATAAGCCATTTTTATTTAGCTTAACTTAGTAGTAAAATTTTTGATTTTTTTACTAAAAATTCATTCTTTCCACTAAGGTATTTCTCAATGTTTACAAACATGACCACCTTCTCCATTATGATGCTCATGTTGCATACAACTTTCATTACTATCACTAATTTTTCCAGTTATATATTGTTCAATTATTTCATGCGCATCACCAGAACAACCTCTTATTACCTGTATCCCAACACTATTAAGAACATTTATTGCACCACCACCTATTCCACCAGCTAACATTATGGTAACACCTTGCTCAAATAACACAGATGCAATATTCGACTTACTACCACAACCCTTTTCTGATTCAATTGTTTGCACCTCTAAAATTATATTGTTATCAGATACCCTATACACATTAAAAAAATCACAATGGCCAAAATGTGCATCAATTTGATTACTTCTGGTAACCGGAACTGCTATTTTTTTCATTTTTATTATTTCTTTTTTAATTTGTTTACATTTTATAGTTTTTTGCAACTAAGTAAAAAAAGCGGATAAACTTTTCCTTTGTCAGGTCCATCAACCTTTGTTATTTCAAAGCATTGCTTGAAATTAACGTCAACGAAACCAATTTTACTAAGTATTACTTCCAAGTCTTCGGGATTAAATCCAGAATGTCCAGTAAAATCTCTATCGTGAAAAGTACCATTCTCTTTATACAAATCAACTATTGCTAGTTGTCCTCCTTTGTTTAACAATTTGTAAAATTTTGAAAATATCTCAAGAATATTTGATACATGATGTAAAGTCATTTGGGTAAAAATAAAATCGAAAGACTTTAGTTCATAATTCTCTTTTTCAAGATTAAAGAAAACTGGAAATAAATTTTGAATATCTTCTTTCTCAAGTTTTTCAGTAGTAACACGAACCATTTCTAAGGAACTATCCATAAGAGTAATTTCAGAGAATAAATCCTTAATCGCAAAACTTAATAAACCTGTACCTGCTCCATATTCGAGGGCTTTTGAATTTTGTTGAAATACTAGTATTTCACGAAATTCTTTTGCTATCGCTTCCGCTCTTTTAATATGTATTTGATTTTTATCCCAATCTTTTGCAGCCGAATCAAAAAAGTTTTCCATTTTATTATATTTTAATTATTTTTTTTTAAATTCTGTTTTACTATTTTAATGTTGTTGTTACTTCAAATACTGGTTGACTAGCTATTGTTTTTTTTACTTTACAATATTGTGCTGCATTTATTACAGCATCCTTATACTTATCAGGAAAATCATATGGCAATTGAATTTCTATTTTGAACTTTGTTGGCAAACCTGTTTGATTATCATAATCGGCATGTTGAATAAGCGTAATGTTATCAGTTGGAATTTCTCGCTGATCACAAAATGATTTAACATTTATTCCAGCACAAGTGCCAATTGAAGCCAAGAATAATTCATAAGGAGAAGGGGCAGAATTTTCACCACCATCTTCTACTGCCTGATCTGTTCTAATAACATGACCACGGATATGAGCACTTACAACTTTTCCACCATCAAATGTTATTTCCATATTATTTTTGATTTAAATTTATTAATTCATCTTTTCCAAAATGAGTACATCCGTAACACTTTACATGATTCTCAAGTCCCTCAATTAATCGGAAACAATTTTTACATTTATACCAATCTTTATCAAACTCAAAATTTCCTCCTTCAATAATTATTGACTTACCCTCAACAAATGCTTTGGCAATTTTTCTTAATGCATTATTATAAATTCGCGTTAGTGTTGGCCTCGAGACTTCCATTAGATCAGCAGCAGCATCTTGTGATAGCAAATCATAATTAATTAATTTAATAGCTTCGCATTCATCATATTGCATTAAAATATGTTCTGTTTCGCAAAACGCAATTCCAAAAGGCTTAAAACCCTGCATTTTAGGTGGATTACAAACCTTTCTACTTTTTTGAGGTCGTGCCATTAACTAATAATTTCGAAAAAAATGAGATAAATATTCCACAAAGATAATGAACCTACGTTCATAATTGATTTTTTTAACTCTTTATTTAGGTAAGGTATTAAAATGTAAAAATTCTACATTTTATATTTAATTCAAACAACATGAGAAACCATTAAATTTAGCAAACTACCAATTTACAAGTAAATTGTATTTATAATTAAACTAATTTGAATAAAATTTTAAAAATAGTTTCTAGAAATCTGATATTACTATTTTTGAAGTTAAAATTTTTCCTGCATTATTTATTTTCAAAAAATACACACCATTAGATGAATTAGAAAGATCAATACCAATTGGCATCTGCTGGTTTAAATATGACTTAGAATAAACTTTTTCGCCAAAGACATTAAAAATTTCAATTTCAAAAATTGAATTATCTATCTCATATTTTTCTAAA
Organism: uncultured Bacteroidota bacterium; assembly: GCA_903872185.1. GTDB lineage: Bacteria > Bacteroidota > Bacteroidia > Bacteroidales > GWA2-32-17 > GWA2-32-17. The sequence goes on from CAIQJL010000220.1 coordinate 15,416, forward strand.
TAAACAGTAAATTTTCCATTTGATGGATTTGGAAATACTTTTATTTTAGGCGATGATGAAAGTAAATCAACATTTGTTAAACAAGGGAAAAAATATGCACTTCCAGGTGAACCTTCATAACATCCATCCATCCAATTTGTGCCATCACAAAAATTGCCATTTACATCAATAAGCTCTAAAGTATAACCATTGCCCACTGCTCCTTGAGGCCATGGCGATGTTTCATCATAAACAACAGACTGATATAATCTTCCAGAAGCATCAAATAATCTGATTGCTTCTCCTGTACTTCCTAATCCAAAGGTAAATGGGCCAGTTATATTAGAAATTAACTGAAATAAAGAACCAAACTTTAACAAATCACTAAATAATACTAAATATCCTGATTGAGTTAAAATTGTACCTGCAGGAAAAGTATAAGTATGGGCATTATCGCCATCTCGAAATTTCCAACCAGAAATATCAATATCATCTGTACCAATATTGTGTATTTCTACCCAATCGCCTGCGTCAGCTAAAGGAGAAGACTTGTAATTTATTTCACTAAAAATAATATCTTCTGTGCATGGCACATATGGTCCACCTGGGGAACCACCAATACAACCTGCAAACCAACTTTCAGGTAATGCTGGATTAAGAGTATCATTTACCAGTTCAAGAGTTCGTCCCAACCCATCAGCTGCCTGAGGCCATGGAATAGAATCGTCATAATGAAAAGTTAAAATAGGAGTATTTGAAAAATCTAAAACCGTCATAGATTCATCAGAATTACTAAATCCAAATCCAGCAGGGCCTAAAACTTGAACCGAAGGATGTTGAGTATGAAACTTTAAAGTATCTTCTGCTAACACTATATACCCACCTGGTTGAATTATAGTTCCGTTTGGAAAAATATAGTTATGAAAAATAATACTATCGGTAAATCTCCATCCAGAAATATCCATTTGTCCAGTTCCATAATTATGAAACTCAATCCAATCACCAGCAGTTCTGGTACTATCTGAATGATAATTTAATTCACTCACACACAATTTACCAATAAACTGACTCGCAGTAAAAACTGCATTAAAAGTTGCATCTGCAAAAATATTTAGATTAAGAGTTGGATTTAAACTTTGTGACATAACAGCATTTGGATCCCAGTATGCAAATGTATAACCTGGGTTAGGGTAAGCAGTAATTATAACTGGATTTCCATTAAAATAAACACCTGTCCAGGGAAGTGATGTTGGAATAATTGTAGAAATTTTAATTTTCCCAGCACCTGTTGGAAAAACATTAAGAGTAACATCAACCTGACCAGCTAGAGAAAAATTTGATTGAATATGGTTTCTAACCTGAGTGGTTCTTGATGCAAGTTCAGTTTGAAATGTTTGATGACTATTATTAAAATCAATCATTTGTTGACTAATGTTATTTGGATCTCCCCATCTTAAATATTCTTTTTGCATCTCCATAACAGTTTGTCCAAACATACTATTTTCAATGGGTAAAATACGATTACTTAAATAAGAAGTATTCATAACATCAGCAAAACGATTAATAAAATAATTTTTAAACCTATCATTCTGCATTCCTTTTAACCAAATATTCATATATGGATTTGAAGCATCATATGTTAGCATATAATGAATATGATCAAAATAACAGTCTGTCCACCCATTTGGATTTAAAGATAATTCCAGATCAGTTAAACAAAATCTCCAACGATAATCTGTTTTATCTGACCGATATATTTTAATATTATTATAAGGCCAATCGGTATCTCCAATCCACGACTGAGCAATAATATAATCATTGTAATAAGTCATGTCAAAATGGTTATCAGCTAATCTCCAAAAACCAGTGTCGGCAGGGCTTAAAGAATTAAATGCTGCATATGAAGTATAAAAAGAATCTACCGAACCTTCTAAAGCTCGCAAGACACTTCCATTCCAATAACTTAAAGTCAATATATCTGTTGAATCGGCAATTGCATTATCTTTTGTTTCAAAATACTCTAAATCAATTTTTTCACGCAATTCATAAAGTCCAAAATAAGCACCATTAATATATACAGAAACTGGCCTCCATCCCGAATAATAATTATTTGTTGCACCACCCATAGTTTCAACCTCACAGGCATCTTTATAGGGAAAATTCAAATACTGATTACTTCCATTTCTTAAATAAAAAGTACTATATTTCATTCTATATGGCTTATTTGGAATAATCTGATAATTAATTGGCCCATCTCCTAATACGCTATTATCCAATTCTACCCTAAAAGAATGTTGTGGATTTGAACGACTACCGCCTGCACCACCATCAATTTGCATTCCCGCTCTTTGAGAAAATATTAGCTGTTGAGTAGAATCAAAATATTCGACATATGCAGCTTTTTCCCAATCAAATTGAAAATTATCGAAAATTCCGGTTGCACCATAAAGATTTGTACTAGATGTTACAACAGATAACACTGGAGTTACATGATTAACTCCTAAAAGATATGACGCAACAGTTATTGGACTTGGTAAAATGCCAGTTCCAAATGCTCTTGCTTTTAAAACACTTGAATAATAAATATTAATTGGCAATCCGTTGTAAAGCGCAGAAGTTGGAGTAGGATCGCTACCATCAGTAGTATATCTAATTGCATAACTAGTTCCATTAGGATTAGTAATGCTAACAGCTACCTGAGAACTATATATTCCTGACTGTGCTGAAAAAACAGGTGCAAGAAGATAGCCAGAATAAGTTGCAGATAAATTATTTGTTGCAGAAGGTGTAGAAGTTTGAAAAAACGAAATATTTATTGAAGAATCGGGAAAACTGCCAACGCTATTATCAAGATTAATACAATTTACAAACAAAGAATTTAATAGAGTTTGTGAAGGCGAATACAAATAAACCGTTTCACCCGATCTTGAAATTTTAAAATTAGTATGTAAATTACAATTTGTATCAACTTGCACAAATACAGACGACAATTCGTTTGCATTTTCCATTTTCATGTTTATGTCAATATAGTCATAAATGGTATTTACATCTGTTGAAGCCACATTAAATGAAATACTCGAAATATTTCCAGCTGTTAATCCTGAGGCCAATAGTTCTGATCCACGAATTAACATTTGATTTTTTGCTGCCCAATACCAATTACCGTATGGCGCTGGATAATCGGTTGGTGAATTTTGAACTACGCCAGTTCCTACAATATGATTATTAAACTTCATATTGGGCCTTTGTTTTACCTTGTTTCCATAACTAGTTTCGCATATATAAGGACTACCATCCTGAAATGCAAAAAGACTTGAATAATATGGCGTTATTGTTTGATTGAAAACTGAATTTGTAGTATAACCTGAAGAACTATAAGAACAAATATTAATTAAAATATTTGAAACACCATCCCAATATAATGGATTTGAAAAAAAATGTGTATTCCAGCCAACTATAGGATTATAAGTTCCAGTATTTAAAACATGAACAAAGCCTGAAATTGGTTTACGATTTTTACCACTACAAAAAATTGTTTTATATTCTCCAGGTAAAAGATTAATATTAGGAAAAACCCATTTAACAGGATTTAAACTATCATCGGTTAATGAATAGTTCAATAAATTTATAGTATCATTACTTACGTTGTATATTTCAATCCAATCGTGAAATTCACCATCTTCATCTTTAATTGTTGAATAATTTCTATTTGACCCTTCATTTATAACAATTTGCGCAATTAAATTATTTAAAGAAATAAATAACAGTAAACAAATTAGTAAACTTTTCATATTAACCTTTTCTAAAATAATTTATTCTAAAAAATATTTTAACTTAAACAAAAGTATCTAAAATTTATGTGTTTTATCAAAATTCTTATATATTTATCACATTATCAATATTATTTTAAAAAATACTGCTTATTTATTTTTAAACAATCTCTATTTAAGAGTAATTAATTTAACTTTATTTTTTTCTAACCAACATAAAATCAATCACAAATAGTTTTTGATTCTTTAATTACTTTAATCACTTTTAGTACTTTTTTAATATCTTTGCGCCTCACAAAAAAATTACAATGATTGCAGTTGACGGACTTACAGTAGAATTTGGAGGAACAACCCTATTTAAAGATATCTCTTTTGTAATAAATGAAAAGGATAGAATTGCTCTTATGGGTAAAAACGGAGCAGGAAAATCTACATTATTAAAAATTATTGCTGGTGTTAGAACAGCATCTGGCGGAAGAGTATCATCACCTAAAGACACAGTTATTTCATATCTTCCACAGCATTTAATGACCGACAATACTCGAACAGTATTTGAAGAAGCAGCACAAGCCTTTGCAAGTATTTTTGAAATGCAGAGACAAATTGACGATTTAAATAATCAGTTATCAACCAGAACTGACTATGATTCTGCAGAATATTATGCTTTAATTGAACAAGTTTCGACGATTAGCGAGAAATTTTACACAATTGAAGAAATAAACTACGATGCTGAAGTTGAGAAAATACTTTTAGGATTAGGTTTCCTTAGAACTGATTTCACAAGACCTACAAGCGAGTTCAGCGGTGGATGGAGAATGCGAATTGAGTTAGCAAAAATACTTTTACAAAAACCAGATTTAATTCTGCTTGATGAGCCTACAAACCATTTGGATATTGAATCGGTTCAATGGCTTGAAGATTTTCTAATAAATAGTGCAAAAGCAGTAATAGTTATTTCTCACGACAGGGCATTTGTTGACAATATCACAAATCGCACAATAGAAGTAACAATGGGCAGAATTTACGATTACAAAGTAAATTATTCGAGTTATTTACAATTAAGAAAAGAGCGTCGCGAACAACAACAAAAAGCATTCAACGAGCAACAAAAAATGATTGCCGAAACTCAAGATTTTATTGATAGATTTAGAGGAACTTTCTCAAAAACACTTCAAGTTCAATCACGAATTAAAATGATTGAAAAATTACCATTACTTGAGGTTGATGAAGAAGACACATCAGCTTTACGTTTAAAATTCCCACCTTCTCCCCGATCAGGCAATTATCCTGTTATTGTTAAAGATTTATCAAAAAGTTACGATAATAATGTAGTATTTAAAAACGCATCGCTAACAATAGAACGTGGAGAACGTGTAGCTTTTGTCGGCAAAAATGGTGAAGGAAAATCTACTCTTGTAAAATGTATAATGGGTGAGATTGATTTTGAAGGCGAATGCACACTTGGACATAATGCATTGGTCGGATATTTTGCACAAAATCAGGCATCGATGCTTGATGAAGAATTAACAGTTTTTCAAACTATTGATAATGTTGCGAAAGGTGATATCCGTTCAAAAATCAGAGATATATTAGGTGCATTTATGTTTGGAGGTGAACATTCTACAAAAAAAGTAAAAGTACTTTCGGGCGGAGAAAGAACAAGACTTTCAATGATTAAACTTTTACTAGAACCTGTTAACTTTTTAATTCTTGACGAGCCAACAAATCATTTGGATATGCGAACAAAAGATATTCTTAAAGCTGCATTAATGGATTATGATGGTACATTAATTCTGGTTTCTCATGATAGAGATTTTTTAGGTGGTCTGGTTAACAAAGTATACGAATTTGGCAACAAACAAGTAAAAGAACATCTTGATGATATTTATTCTTTCCTGGAAAAGAAGAAAATGGAAAACCTTAAGGAACTCGAAAGAAAAAAGTAACTTTAATGTCACACTGAGGTTCTCGAAGTGTGAATTAGCAGTATATAAGTCATCCTTCGAGTGCCTCAGGATGACGATACGAGTACGTCAGGATGACGACACTACAACTTAAATACATTTCACACTACTACAATACTGTCACTCTGAGGCTCTCGAAGAGTGATAGCAATTATCAGAAAAAACGATATTTTTGTAATATTAATTTTATGCCATGAATCAGTTAAGTGTTTATATCCTTAAATGTAATGACAATTCATATTACACTGGTGTAACAAATGACATTGAAAGAAGATTATACGAACACGAAAATGGAACAAATAATTCCTGTTATACTTTTTCAAGAAGACCTATAATGTTAGTTTGGCATTCAGAATCCATGGATGCAACCCAAGCAATAGAACTTGAGAAACAAATAAAAGGATGGAGAAAATCTAAAAAAGAAGCATTAATAGCTGGAAATTGGGATGAGCTAGTAAAACTATCTTCAATAAGAAAAAGTAAAATTAAGTAAAACAGCCAGGTCATCCTTCGAGTGCCTCAGGATGACGATTTTAGTATCCAATAATAATAATTTCGAGTAAATCAGGAGAGGATTCGAATGCAATAGATGACGAAACTAGCAACATAAAACAATAACACTTAATATATACACAATACTGTCACTCTGAGGCTCTTGAAGAGTGAATTTAGTACAATACAAGTCATCCTTCGAATGCCTCAGGATGACTATTAGCTTCTAGGCTCATTAAGAGTACAACACAAAAATTAAGACTTCTTTCCTGCTTTCTTCTTCTTTTTGTTCTGAAAAGCATCATCTTCGGCAATTAATGCCTGCCAATCGTGTTTCGTATCAGCTGACAGATCTCTGGTTTCTTCATATTCCTCGGGATTTATATTTCTAATAGTAATTGGTTGAGTTAAAAAACTTTCAATTTCTTTAAGCGTTTTTCTCTCTTCTTTACTACAAAAAGAAATAGCCAAACCTTTTTTATCAGCTCTTCCTGTTCTACCAACACGGTGCACATAATTTTCGGCTTCTTCTGGTAAATCGTAATTAATAACATATTCCACATTTGGAATATCAACACCACGGGCACTTACATCGGTCGCAATTAAAATTTTATTTATTCCTTCTTTAAATTGGTTCATTGCAGATGAGCGCTGATTTTGATTCTTATCACCGTGAATAGTTTGACTAGTAATACCAACTCTTTCCAAAGCTTTGCAAACTCTCTCAGCACGAACTTTAGTCCTAACAAATACCAATATTTTACTCTCAGGATGCTCCTGAACAATTCGCTCTAAAAAGAAACGTTTATCATCCATTTCAACAAATTCAACCGAATGAGTAATATTCTTAGAAACTGGATCTTTAGGAGAAATCTGAATTCTTACTGCTCTTTGAACTAACGAATATGCTAAATCTTTAATTCTTTCGTTAATTGTTGCGGAAAAGAAAAGTGTTTGTCTGGTACGAGGGATCTTTGTTATAAGATGATGCATTTCATTAATAAATCCAAGCTCAAGCATATGATCAGCTTCATCCAAAATAAGAATTTCAACATCATCAAAGAAAATATGCTTTCTATGTTCCAAATCAAACATTCTGCCAGGTGTTGCAACAAGAACATCTACTCCCCTTTTTAACATTTCAATCTGAGGTTCAATTTCAACACCGCCTATTAACCCAAGAACCTGCAAGTTTGTTCCTTTTCCCAATTGTTCAAAAACCTCAGAAACCTGTAAAGCTAATTCATGTGTTGGAACCATAACAACGCAACGAATTCCATGCTCATGACGCACTACTCTTCTACCTTGTAAAATTTCTATTACAGGAATTGCAAACGCTGCAGTTTTTCCTGTCCCAGTTTGTGCAATTGCTAAAACATCTTCGCCTTTTAAAATTGGAGGTATTGCTTTATATTGAATATCAGTAGGGCGTGTAAAGCCTAGTTTCTCAAGATTTTGCTTTATTTCTGGCGCAAAATTATATTTTTCGAATTTCATATTAAAAATACTTATTAAGTGCAAAGGTACAATAACTTTTAGCATGAATGTTTGGTTTGAAAATAGTTGAATATGAAATCATAGTACAGACCTATAAAACAATTCATTATTTTTGCAAAAAAAATAAATAAAATTTTAATGAATAATTGGCTTGAACGCACAGAATTACTAATTGGAAGTGACGGAATTAAAAAACTTGAGAATGCACATATTTTAATTGCCGGATTAGGAGGAGTTGGAGGATATGCAGCTGAAATGCTTTGTAGAGCAGGAGTTGGAACACTTTCAATTATAGATAGTGATAAATTTATGCCTTCAAATAGAAACCGACAAATTGGAGCACTTGTAAGCACTACTGACCTACCTAAGACTGAAGTAATGACATCTAGATTACTTGATATAAATCCGAATGTAAAAATTATTTCCTATTGCGAATATTTAAAAGAGAATGAGATAATAGAAATTTTATTAAAAGAAAAGTACGATTTCATAATTGATGCTATTGATACACTTACACCAAAGTTTTTTGTTATTTACCACTCAGTAATGAATAATTTAAAATTTGTAAGTTCTATGGGAGCAGGCGGAAAGCTTGATCCATCAGAAATAAAAATTACAGATATCTCTAAATCCTATGAATGTAAATTAGCATATAAAATAAGAAAAAAACTTCATGCGCACAATATAAAAACCGGGTTTAAAGTAGTTTTCTCTGCTGAAGTGGTTCCAAAATCGGTAATTATTGCAGAAGAAACAGGTCCAAATAAAAAATCAACAATAGGCACAATATCATATATTCCTGCAATTTTTGGCTGTTATTGTGCAGCAGAAGCAATAAAAGAAATTTTATCTTAAAATTCATTAAAAGCGTGGACGCTTTTAATATCAAAACTATTTAAAGCAAGCGTGGACGCTTGCTTTATAAGACTAAATCTAATATTGTTCCATATCATTAGGAAACTCAACTGACTTCACATCTTGTATGTAATGTGTTACAGCTGATTTTATTTCTTCAAATAAATTATGGTATCTTCTTAAAAAACGTGGTGAGAATTCATTGGTAATTCCAAGCATATCATGTAAAACCAAAACCTGTCCATCAACTTCATGGCCAGCTCCTATTCCAATAATTGGAACACGAACTTCTTTAGAAACTTTTGCAGCAAGTGCAGCAGGAATTTTTTCAAGAACAATTGAAAAACATCCTATTTTATCTAAAATATGAGCATCAGAAATTAATGCTTTAGCTTCCTCCTCTTCTCTTGCTCTTACTACGAAAGTGCCAAATTTATTAATACTTTGTGGCGTTAATCCAAGATGGCCCATTACGGGAATTCCAGCAGATAAAATTCTTTGTATAGATTCTTTTACAACATCTCCACCTTCAAGCTTAACAGCTGAAGCACCAGTTTCTTTCATTATTCTGATCGCAGAACTTAATGCTTCTTTTGAATTTCCCTGATAAGTTCCAAAAGGCATATCAACAACAACTAATGCACGTTTAGTTCCACGAACAACTGCTGATGCAAAATAAATCATTTCATTTAAAGTAATTGGCAAAGTAGTGTCATAACCAGCCATTACATTTGAGGCAGAATCACCAACCAAAATGACATCAATTCCTGCTTCATCTAAAATTTTAGCCATTGAAAAATCATATGCAGTAAGCATTGAAATCTTTTCACCTCTCATCTTCATTTCAGCTAAGACATGAGTAGTTACTTTCCTTGTATTTTTATGAACGGACATAAAGCATTTTTATTTATTGATATAATAACTACATTTGCATAAACAAATACAAAGTTGTATAAAATTTTGGAATCAAAATGTTGAAGTTTGCAAAAATAAAACTAACTCTCTTAATAGCAGTAACTTTATTTCTATCTCAGTGCAAAAATGATTTTGATGTAAACGATAATTGGAAAGATATTTCGGTTATTTACGGTTTAATAAGTTCTACCGACAGCATTCATTATATAAGAGTTTCAAAAGCGTTTTTAGGAGATGAAGATGCATATACAATGGCACAAGTTAGCGACTCATTATATTACCAAAACGCAATAGTTAAAATTGAAGAAAGAATTAGTGGCACCTTAACTAACACTTTTAATTGTACAAAAATTGACACAATTCGCGATCCAGGAGTTTTTGCACATAAGAATTTTGTATTTGCAACTGTTGCCAACTTATCAACTAATCCTAATGCGACATACAAACTTGTCGTTTTTGCAAACAATAATGAAATTACATCAGAAACTGCATTAATCCAAAATTTTAATGTAGTAATACCCCCATCTGTTAACCTTTATGCTTCATCAGGTAAACTCAGTTTTCAATGGGAAACACCAGCTATGGCAAGAATATTTGAACCAGTTGTAAGATTCTTTTATTATGATGTAACCTTAATTGATACTACTTTAAAGTTTTTAGATATTCCTCTTGGATCAAAAAATTCAAACACAAAAGTTGGTGGCGAAACATTAAGTTCAGAATTAATAGGAACATCATTTTTATCAACTATTGCTAACATAATGCCTAACAGCCCTAATTTGATTAAAAGAGTTGTTGCAAAAGCTAGTTTAGAGGTTAGAATTTCTGTAGGCTCTGATGATATGTATACTTATATACAAGTAACACAACCATCATCAGGTATAGTTACTGAAAAACCAGCATTTTCAAATATTAGTAATGGATTAGGTTTATTTACTTCAAGATATTTAAAAGTAGCACCAACATATCCAACTCCAAAACCATTTTTAAGCACAAGAACAATGGATTCGTTAGCTTTAGGAGTTTTGACTGGACCTTCAGGAAAAAATTTAAAATTCATGAAAGGTACCGACACCCAAAATATTTGGAATAGCTTTCCTTAATTACTGCCTTTTTGACTTACCATTTGCCTTTCTGACGGTGCGACATATTGTCAGACTGCCAAAATTGCTGCCATTTAATAGAATTTACCTCGTGGCATAAACATTGAAAATCCCATTTACAAAATTTTGAAAATCTTAAACTAAAAATAAAATGGGAAAAATTATCGGGATCGACTTAGGAACAACAAACTCATGTGTTTCTGTTATGGAAGGCAATGAGCCAGTGGTTATAGCAAACAGCGAAGGAAAACGCACAACACCTTCAATAGTGGCTTTTTTAGATAATGGTGAGCGTAAAGTTGGTGACCCAGCAAAACGTCAAGCTGTTACAAACCCTACAAAAACTATTTCGTCTATTAAAAGATTCATGGGATCAAAATTTGACGAATCAACAAAAGACATTTCACATATGACTTACAGTGTAGTAAAAGGTGATAATAATACACTAAAAGTTAAAATTGATAATCGCAATTACTCACCTCAAGAAATTTCTGCAATTGTACTTCAGAAAATGAAGAAAACAGCAGAAGATTATTTAGGTCAAGAAGTAACTGAAGCAGTAATTACTGTTCCTGCATATTTTAACGACTCACAACGTCATGCTACCAAAGAAGCTGGAGAAATTGCCGGTTTAACAGTTAAAAGAATTATTAACGAACCAACTGCTGCTGCTCTTGCATATGGATTAGACAAACGGGGGAAAGATATTAAAATAGCTGTTTATGACCTTGGTGGTGGAACATTTGATATTTCAATTCTTGAAATGGGCGATGGAGTTTTTGAAGTAAAAAGCACAAACGGCGATACTCATCTTGGTGGTGATGACTTTGACCAGACAGTTATTGATTGGTTAGCTGATGAATTTAAAAAAGATGAAGGAATTGATCTTCGTAAAGATCCAATGGCGTTACAACGCTTAAAAGAAGCAGCTGAGAAAGCTAAAATCGAACTTTCCAGCTCAACTCAAACAGAAATCAATCTTCCATACATTATGCCAGTGGACGGAGTTCCAAAGCATCTTGTAAAAACTCTTACCCGTGCAAAATTTGAACAGTTAATTGATAAATTAGTTCAGGCTACTATTGAACCTTGTCGTAAAGCAGTTGCAGACTCAGGTTTTAGCGTTAAGGAAATTGATGAGATAATTTTGGTTGGTGGTTCTACAAGAGTTCCAATTATTCAAAAAGTAGTAGAAGATTTCTTTGGAAAATCGCCATCAAAAGGCGTAAATCCTGACGAAGTTGTTGCTATTGGTGCTGCAATACAAGGTGGTGTTCTTTCTGGTGAAGTAACCGATGTTTTATTGTTAGATGTTACTCCTTTATCACTTGGAATTGAAACTATGGGTAGTGTTACAACTCGATTAATTGAATCAAACACAACTATTCCTACACGTAAAACTGAAACATTTACAACTGCAGCCGACAATCAATCATCAGTAGAAATTCATATTCTACAAGGCGAACGCTCAATGGCTCGCGATAACAAAACAATCGGACGTTTCCATCTTGATGGTCTTCCACCTGCTATGCGCGGTACTCCACAGATTGAAGTAACTTTTGATATAGATGCAAACGGTATTCTTAATGTTTCAGCAAAAGATAAAGCTACTAGCAAACAACAGAGCATTCGAATCGAAGCTTCTTCGGGTTTAACTGATGATGAAATTAAAAGAATGAAAGCAGAAGCTGAAGCTAACGCTGATTCAGATAAAGCTGCAAAAGAAAAAATCGACAAATTAAATCATGCAGACAGTTTAATTTTCCAAACTGAAAAACAACTAAAAGAATTTGGAGAAAAACTTCCTGCTGATAAAAGAGGACCTATCGAAAGCGCTTTGCAGAATCTTAAAGACGCACACAAAAATGAGGATATTGCTGGTATCGACAAAGCAACTGAAGAATTAAATACAGTTTTTCAAGCAGCATCTGAAGAAATGTACAAAAACGGTCAGCAAGCACAGGGAAATCCTAACGAGCAACCTCATCAAGAGCATCAAGAACAACAAGCAGATGGCAAACAAAATAAAAATGCCGAAGTTCAGGATGTAGACTTTGAAGAAGTAAAATAACAATACTTAATAAAAAATCAAGAAGCCGGTGGAAACCGGCTTTTTTTATAAATAAATATTTATAAATGAGATTGCGGCTCCAGACCGCATTGACGTTTAAGGTTTTTATTTCAAGCGTGGACGCTTGAAATAGTACATTATGTTATTTACTTATTGCAGCTTTTATAAATTCTACAAAAAGCGGATGAGGACTTTCTACAGTACTTCTGTATTCAGGGTGAAACTGTACACCTACAAACCATTTATGTGAAGGAATTTCAACAATTTCTACAAGATTCATATCAGGATTTATTCCTGATACAATCATTCCAGCCTTTTGAAAATCCGGTAAAAATGCATTATTGAATTCATAACGATGACGGTGTCTTTCCTGAATTGAAGTTTTTTGATAAGCTTTTTGTGCTTTAGTTCCCTTTATTAAATTACATGGATAAGCACCCAAACGCATTGTTCCACCTTTCTCGGTAATATCTTTTTGCTCTTCCATTAAATCAATTACTGGATGTTCTGTAGTGCGGCTCATTTCTGTTGAGTGCGCATCGGTAAAACCCAATACATTTCTTGCAAATTCAATAACTGCACACTGCATTCCCAGACAAATACCTAAAAACGGGATATTATTTTCTCGTGCATATTTAACAGCAAGTATTTTTCCATCAATTCCTCTATGACCAAAACCAGGAGCAACAACTATTCCGTTAAGTTTTGATAATTTTTCTAACATTACAGATTCGGTAAGTGTTTCGCTATGAATAAGACTAACATTTACTTTACATTCATTAACAGAGCCTGCATGTATGAATGATTCTATTATAGATTTATAAGCATCTGCTAACTCAACATATTTACCAACCAATCCAATATTAATCTGTTTTTTTGGATTTTTAAGTTTCTTAAGAAAATCTTGCCACGGCTTTAAATGTGGTTTTTGTTTAGCCTGAATTTTAAGTTTTCGTAATACAATCTCATCAAGCTTTTCTTCGTGCATCAAAATTGGAACTTCGTATATTGTACTTACATCACGTGATTCAATTACCGAATCAATATCAACGTTACAAAATAATGCGACTTTCTTTTTAATGTCAATTGTTATTCTTTTCTCAGCACGAAGAACTAAAATATCTGGCTGTACTCCAGACTCCAAAAGCATTTTAACACTGTGTTGTGTAGGCTTTGTTTTTAATTCGCCTGTAGCCGAAAGATAAGGCACAAGAGTTAAATGAATAACTAAAACCCTACCGGGCATTTCCCATTTAAGCTGACGAACTGCTTCGATATATGGTAATGATTCAATATCTCCAACGGTACCTCCTATTTCTGTTATTACAATATCAAACTTATGTTTAGTTCCTAATAATTTCACACATCGTTTAATTTCATCAGTAATATGAGGAATTACCTGAACAGTTTTACCAAGAAAATCACCACGACGTTCTTTATTAATAACGTTTTGATATATTCTACCAGTTGTTATGTTATTTGCCTGAGAAGTAGGAATATTTAAAAACCGCTCATAATGACCAAGATCAAGATCTGTTTCTGCTCCATCATTTGTTACATAACATTCTCCATGCTCATATGGGTTTAATGTTCCCGGATCAATATTAAGATAAGGATCTAATTTCTGAATTGTAACATTATGCCCACCAGCCTGAAGTAATTTGGCTAAAGAGGCAGAAATAATTCCTTTTCCAAGTGATGAAGTAACTCCACCTGTTACAAAAATATATCTGGTATTTGCCATTTAAAAATAATTAAAATGAAATATTAAGACCTATACTAGGAATAATTGGTAGCTGATTTACTCGTTTAGCCTTTACTCTGTCATAATAAAAAATATTATCTCTATCATAAACATTAGTAGTACTAAATGTAATTTCGCAAATAGAATTTTTAGAAAGCTCAAAACTTTTCTTAAGTGTTAAATCCATTCTGTGATATGCTGGCAATCTTCCTTGATTTAAATCACCGTATATTATTCCCATTTCACCATTTGCAGTAACGATATTAGAATTTACACCAGTTGAAAAAGGCAGTTTTTCATAATATCCACCTGTTTTACTAAATGGAAAACCAGAACCAAAATTCCATCTTGCACTTAATTCCCAATCAAGTCCTCTGCCAAATGTTCTTGTAGCTACAAGATTCACATTATGTCTTCTATCGTAATGTGGCCTATAAGTATTAAACCCATCATAACGATCAACAAAACCTAGTGAATATACTACCCATAAATAAGTACGTTTAAAATCATATTTAAAAGTAAAATCCACACCATAAGCATTTCCGGTTTCGATTACAAAGTCTTTCTTAAGATAATCTGGTTTATCATAATTCTCAGCTATATCATCATAAATTTTGTTGCGATTTAAGTTTGTAAGTTGTGTATTTCGTTTAACGTAACCTTCAACATTTAAATCGATGCTCTTTGTTAAATCAATTTCACAGCCTAAAATTGTATGCCATGATTTTTGCAATGAATTTTTAATCTTCTTACCATCAAATTCTTTTTGTAAATCACCTATTTCAGGACTACTCAAGAAACCATAAAATAAATTAACAACATCTCTATCACTGGTTGCACTAACAAAATTCTGAGAATATAATCCACCTGCAAATTTTAAGCGAAAATTTTTACTCATACTATATTTCACACCAATTCTAGGCTCAGGAGAAATAGCAGAAAGCGATGCATAATACTGTAAACGCAATCCGGGTTCAATTAAAAATTTATTTTTATTAATTTTATACTTAATGAAACCACCTAACTCTGAAGTATTCTGTTGCTGATCGATCTTTCTGTTTGCACTATTATAAAAATCAAAAGATGTTTTAAATCCCAAAGTTTCAATTCCATAATTTAATTCATTTTTACCCATAAAATAAACGAAAGTTAAACCTAAATTATATCCGTTTATTAAACTGCTTTTTGGTAACTGATCAACTTCGTTTAATGTTATTTCATAATTTGAAAAACTCATATTAATTTTCAAAAGAAAAGGAGAACCCGAAGGCACAAGTATAATGTTACTACCAACACCAAACGAGTTCCAATCAAGATTTGATAATTCTTTATATTTAACTTTATCACTAAACTTAAAACCAAAAATATTTATTTTGCTTCCATTCTCAGTATTTAAAGTCAATTTACCATAAAAATCGGTAAAAGAAAAAGGAATACCAGCTGTATCAACATAGTTGTATAGAACTTTAGAGGACTCTTTAATAAATGAAGTTTTTCCTGAAAAAACATAAGACAATGAAGTTTTAGT
Organism: uncultured Bacteroidota bacterium; assembly: GCA_903872185.1. GTDB lineage: Bacteria > Bacteroidota > Bacteroidia > Bacteroidales > GWA2-32-17 > GWA2-32-17. The sequence continues at coordinate 31,334 of CAIQJL010000220.1, forward strand.
ATTATCCTCTCCTTTAAAAATGGGACCTTCTAATAACAGCTTAGATCCAAAAGTACTAGCAGAAATTTTTCCAGCTTGACGATTTTTATTTCCATCTCTCATTGTTATATCCATGATAGAAGAGATTCTACCACCATAATCTGCATTAAAACCACCAGTATAAACATCAGCATTTCTAATTAAATCGGAATCAAATACTGAAAAGAAACCAATTGAATGGAAAGGATTATAAACGATCATTCCATCTAAAAGAACCTTATTCTGTATTGGGGAACCACCTCTGATATATAATTGCCCACCCTGATCGCCTGTAAAAACGACACCGGGAACAACTTGCAAGTACTGTGCAAAATCAGGTTCACCACCAACACTTGGAATACGCTCTATTTGTTTAGGTGTAATTTTATTTATTGAAATTCTTACCTGTTCTGTTTTATCTTGTTTTTCGGCAGAAACTACAGTTTCACTAAGCATAACAGCAGATTCGGTTACATATATTTTTTTAGTAACCATTTCCTTATCTTTAACAGATACTTGAATTGAAATGGTGTCGTAACCAATAAAATTTACACGAAGAGTATAATTTCCAGCAGGAACTTTTGTTAGATTAAAAAACCCGTTTATATCTGTTGCACCTCCTATTTTGGTTCCATTTAAAAAAACATTTGCGAAACTTACTGCTTCACCAGATTTTTTCTCGTAAACAAAACCTCTAACTACACCTTGCGACCATAAATTTAGAGAAAAAGCAAATATTAAAATGGTAACAAGTATTATTAATCTTTTCATTACTAATCTTTGTAGATATTATCAAGATATTTTACCTGTTCCTTTATTATAGCAGTTTCTTTTTTTCCAGCTTCGATTTTTGAAGAAAAATCTTTTAACAACGAATCAGAGTTTTTAGATTTTGAGAAGAAACCAATATTGTTTTCTAAAGTCTTTAGTTCAGCTTCAATCTGATTAAGTTTTTTCACAAGATTCTCACGTTCCATATAAAGTCTATCTCGTGAATTTTGTTGCTGCATAATGTTTTCAATACGCATTTTAAACTTAATGTTATCTTTTTTCTTATCATCTACCTGCAATGAATCAAAAGCTTTATTTATTGCTTTACGATAACGATCCTGTATTGCCATTTTTACATTTTCTGGCACATGACCAATTTCAACCCAGTCTTTCTGAAATATCTTTAAATTTTTTAAATCTTCATCACTATTTTCAGTAAACTGATATGTTTCAATTTTTTCAAGTAAATCTTCTTTTTTCTTGATATTCTCGTCTAAAAGTCCATCTATTGTACAATAATGAGTTGCTTTACGCTCAAAAAATTCATTACATGCAGCTCTGAATCTAAACCAAATTTTATCAGAAACTCTTCTAGAAACAGGGCCTATTCTTTTCCAATCTTTTTGAAGTCGAATTAGAT
>CAIQJL010000221.1 GCA_903872185.1 uncultured Bacteroidota bacterium
CTCCTGTCAGATTCTGTGTTAAAATCCAAATTAATTTTGAGTTTTTTTAGGCATTATGATAGGAATGATTTTTTAAAAGGGGAGAATTGAACTCCCCTTGACCATTCCAGTCAGTCAGATTATTCCTGTTAGGTTGCTCTCCAGCAGAGCCTAATTCCGCTTTACCTGACTTGACAAAATTAGTATAAATTAATGAAATCATTCTATTAAATATGATTAAAAACATTATTATTAAATCAAATATTTTTTTTTAATTTTGCATTTACAAAGACAAATTAAGAGCGGACTAGATCCAGCTCGTTTAGAGCAGCTGTAATTGGCTGCTCTAATAATTTATTATTGTTTGTTTCCTTTGTTTGATAATCGGGGTCAAAATACTCATCCTTTTTCCAGAGTGTATAAATCAGTACTAGTAGTTTTCTTTGAACAGCAGTATATGCCTTCATTTTAATACCACTCTTTGCCTCAAGCCGAATATAAAGATCTTGATTATGTTTCTCATACTTTACACTCGTTAATGCAGGAAAATGCATGGCTTTTCGGATATGTTTGTTCCCTTTACCGGAGATACGTGGTTTGCCTTTTACTGAGGTTCCCGAATCTTTTGTTATCACATCATATCCTGCAAAAGCGGTTAATTGTTTTTTATTTCTAATAAGATTAAATCCATTAGTTTCGCCAATTATTTTAACTGTAGTTAATAAGGCTACTCCTGGAATAGAACAGATTTTCTTAATCTTTTTTGCTAATTCAGGATTAGCTTTTATTATTGAATTAATATCCTTTAGAATTTGCTCTATTTGATTATCCATAAATGCAATTCTTTTCTTTATCCTTGTTAAGGTTTCATTAATAGGAAAAGCTGAATGTTCTTCGGCATGATATTGGTTTTTTATCATTGTCAACTCATCTTTCAACTGCGAATATTCTCTGGTTAATCCTTTTAATCTTGCATACACAGCGTCTGGCTTCTGCCATCCATCTAATTGTTTTTGCAACCCAAATGATGCTAACATCTTTGAAGATTCTTTATCATTTACCGTCCGTGTCTTAAGTGTTTGAGCAAAATGTCTGGCATGATTTGGTAATATGACACTAATCTTTCTACCTGCATCAAAAAGAAAATTGGTTACTTTCTCATGATAAACTCCTGTAGCTTCAATTACAAATTCTACTTCAACACCTTGTTCAGATAATTTATCGGACCATTTTAATAGTCCCTTAAATCCTTTTGGTGAATTAATAAATAAACTTGTTGCCTTGTGTTTTTCTTGTAAAGGTAGTAAGAGTTGTCCAAAACAAGTAGCTAATTCATCTTTTGAGCAATCTAGTCCTACACATTGCTTAATAATTGTTTCCATTCTAAAAACCTGTGTTAAATTAATACTTTGCAAAAAACAAACTCTGAAATCTTTACTCGTGATTTATCCGAGCTACAAAGATATACCTTGTGCCCTAAATTCTGTTCTGACTTAAAAGAGTTTTAAAAAGGATGAGGCGTAATCTGACAGTGAACATACCTCTTTGGGTTGTTTAGGTATCAATCATTCTCTCACCCTTTTTGTTTTTTAGCATTACAAATATAATAATTTTGCAAACATACGAGGTATAA
>CAIQJL010000222.1 GCA_903872185.1 uncultured Bacteroidota bacterium
GGAAATAAAATTGGGAAATATTTAGATGTTGGTTGTTATGCGAATTGGGATTTTGCAAATTCTCATTTTACAAAAGATAATACTGTTGCTGCGGATAGTAGCAATGCAAAAGTGATAACTGTTACTGAGCAAAAATTAAAGTATTTTGAAAATTATGAATATGGATTTAAAGCCCGAATTGGCTCAAATCATTTTGCAATTTGTGCCACATACCGTTTTTCTGATTTAATTAAGCCAAGTTACAAATATCCTGAATTACCAAAGCTAAGCGTTGGCTTGGAAATAGGGATTTACTAGCTAATACTTATTGAATTTTAGTTTTATAAATAATCTAAATGTTTTATTTACCAGATCCTTCGTTTCGTTGTACTACACTCTGGATGACAAAAGGGGAAAAGAATGTCATTCAGAACGTAGTGAAGAATCTGGTACGTGCCAAGATTTAATAGTTTACACGAACTAGATCCTTCGTTTCGTTGTACTACACTCTGGATGACAAACAAGCAGAATGTCATTCAGAACTCCGCTACTTCAGAGTGAAGAACTTTTTCACCAAAGGTAATCTAGTGATGGTTAAGTACTTGAAAGGAAATAGGTATTTATTAGTTTTGTGTAAACGTAATAAAGCAAGCGTGGACGCTTGCTCTATTTATTTTAAAATTGTGAAAGCGTCCACGCTTTCACAACGTCAATATTTGTTAATTCACTCTGCTTTTAAAGCTTTTGCAAATTTTTTAATTAAAGTTTTATCATTTTCAATTGCAGTTCCAATTACAACAACATCAGCACCTGCATTAAAAATTGCGGTTAATTGTTTTGTGTTACAAATACCACCACCAACAATTACCGGAATTGAAACCGTTTTTTTTACTTCTTTTATTATTTCTTCCGAAACAGAATTGTTTGCTCCACTTCCAGCTTCCAAATAAATAAGTTTTAGTCCAAGCATTTCGCCAGCTAAGGCAGTAGATTTTATAATGTCTATTTTTGAAACAGGAATTGCTTTTGTATTGCTCATGTATTCTGTTGAAGAAACTTTTCCGCCATTAATTAATATATAACCAGTGGGTATTGTTACAAGTTTATATTTTTTTATTATTGGCGCTGCATTAACATGGTGTCCAATTAAATATTCTGGATTTCTTCCTGAGATTAAAGATAAAAGTAATAAGCCATCTGCTTTAGGTGATAGCTGCAATGGACTACCAGGGAATAAAATAACAGGAATATTACAAGATAATTTTATATTCTTAACTAATTCATCAATTGGTTCAGTAACTATGCTACCACCAACAAAAATAAAATGGAACCCATTCTCAGAAGCTTTTTTAGCTATTTTTCCAGCATCAACTGCAGATGTCTTATCAGGATCAATCAGCAGTGCTAACTTTTTGTTTTTTGAGGTAAACTTAGAGTAAAGATTCATATTACAAACCTACAAGTATTTTTTAATAATGAAAAATAAATTAGTCTATAACCCAAACAATAACAAATTTATCGTTAATTAAATATTGTAATTCAATAGTTTTTGTATAATCTAATAAAAGCACTGTTGCTTTAAGTTTTTTCTCATCTGATATTTTAAAATTTTCAATTATTATTTGATCTGCAAAGTCAAGAAAAACCTCTGAAAGTTTATATATAGCTTCTTTTGCACACCATATTAAATAAAGCATTTCTGTTTTATTATTTGCAATTTCCAAAAAATCTTTTTCCGATTTATGTAAAAATTTGTGTGCTATTTTATGTATTCTGGGTGTGATTTCCTCAACGTCAATACCTACCTTTTTATTCTGACTAGATATTACAGCAGCATAGTTGGAGGAATGTGAAATACTTATATTTTCTGTTCTGCCAATCAGAACTGGCTTTTCTAAATTGTTATAACTATATGTAGTTTTATTTTGAAAAATATTTTCTAAAATAAAATGAGTAGTAAGCCATTCTTTTTTTCTTTTTATGCTTTTAAAATCTTGCGTATAAAAATCATTGTATCTATCAGATATGTCATCAGAAATAATAGGACATAATGCTATTGTACAATCAATATCCTGCCTTATTATTTCAATTTCATGCATTTAATTATTTCCAGCGTAACGATTCTACAATGTGTGTTATATCTTGTTCTACAAAATCAATAACAGGAGCAAGGCTATCTTTATTAGGTTTTACATCAAAGTATAATGCTCCTCTAACAAAGTGTTTAAAACTGTCGGTAACGTAGAATTGTATGCTTGATGCAGCATTCCCTTTTATTTCGTATAAAGTTCCGTATACTTTGTTAACAGAATCAATATATGGTATTTCATTAATTGCATCAGCTTTTATGTCATGCTTGTAAACAAGAGTTCTACATTCTTCAATTACAGGATTTATATCGTTAGATATTTTAATATAGCTTAAATGAATTCGTGCTTTAAAATCTGGAAATTCTAA
>CAIQJL010000223.1 GCA_903872185.1 uncultured Bacteroidota bacterium
ATTACCGAAATACTTCCACCATCACTATGTCCGACTAAAATAATTTTTGAATCAGATAAATTTAATTTTTTTAAAATCTCTGGTAAAAATTCAAGTGCCTCCTTGTTTAAAAAATTTATTGTTCTTGGTTCGTTTATTTGTTCAGATTTTCCGTAACCATATCTGTCATACATTAACACAGGGCAATGAGTAGCATCTGAAATAATTTTTGGAAAGTCACGCCATTGACTACAACTTCCTAATCCTTCGTGTAAGAAAATTAAAACCGGATTATTTTCAGAAAAAAAAAGTGAATTAATTAATTCGTAATATATATTTTTATTAAGAGCTGATATAAATCCAGTTTGCTTATTTTCCAATAACATATAGGAATAGGTTTGGTATTCAAAAAATTGAACAAATTTTTCAAAAATAATAATTAAGATGTAATAAGTCAAAAACTCTTTAAAAGAATCTTTAATAGAGAAAACTTAATAATACTCCTGCAGCAACTGCGCTTCCAATTACTCCAGCTACATTTGGGCCCATTGCGTGCATAAGTAAGTGATTTGTTTTATCGTATTTTAATCCTTCAACCTGCGAAACTCTGGCACTAGCCGGAACTGCAGAAACACCAGCATTGCCAATTAATGGATTTATTTTATTTCCTTCTTTTAGAAAAAGATTAAAAATTTTCACAAACATTATTCCACCGAAAGTTGCAATAATAAATGATGCTGCCCCAAGAGCAAAAATGCTTAGGGATTCAACTCTTAAAAAAACGCTTGCTTGTGTTGATGCGCCAACAGTTAATCCAAGTAGAATTGTAACAATATCAATAAGTGGACCTGATGCGGTTAATGCTAAACGTTTTGTAACACCACTCTCTTTTAAAATATTTCCAAAGAAAAGCATACCAAGTAATGGTAACCCTGATGGAACAATAAAGCATGTTAACAAAAGTCCAAATATTGGAAATAATATTTTTTCGGTTTGAGAAACAATTCTGGGCGGTTTCATTCTAATTAATCTTTCCTTTTTTGTTGTGAGTAACCGCATTACCGGAGGTTGAATTAATGGAACTAATGCCATATAAGAATATGCCGAAATAGCTATTGCACCCAAAAATTGAGGTGCAAGTTTGGATGCAAGAAAAATAGCAGTTGGTCCATCTGCTCCTCCAATTATTCCAATAGCACCGGCCTCATTAGGCGCAAAGCCAAGGGCAAGAGCAGTTGCATATGCTCCAAAAATACCTAATTGTGCAGCAGCGCCTACCAAAACAAGCTTTGGATTTGAAAGTATAGTTGAAAAATCTGTTAAAGCACCTATTCCTAAAAAGATTAATGGGGGATAAATACCATTTTTTACTCCGAAATACAAATAATTTAAAACACTTCCTTCCTGATAAATTCCAACTTCAAGGTTTAATGGGTCGCCTGCTAAATAATGAGTTGAATTTAGAATAGGAATATTACCTATTAGTATTCCAAATCCAATTGGGATTAATAGTAATGGTTCAAAACCTTTTTTAATTGCCAGAAAAATAAAAAGCAATCCAATAAAAATCATTATTGCATTGCCTAAAGTGAAATTTGTAAAAGAGGTATAACCCATGAAAACCCCTAATTGTTGCCAAATAAAACTAAAAAATCCTTGATCTTCCATAACTTATTTGTTATCCAATTACAAAAAGTGTATCGCCCTGCATTACAGAATCTCCTTTGCTAGCTGTTACATCTATAATTTTACCAGCAATATCACTTTCAATAATATTTTCCATTTTCATAGCTTCTAAAACTAAAAGCTTTTGTCCTATAGAAACCGAATCTCCTTCCTTCACAACAATATCCAGAATAACACCTGGAAGTGGTGAATATATGCTTTTTTCACATTGAGGGCTGTCTTTAATAATTGGTATTCGTTCTTCAATTTTTGGTGTATCTGTTGATGGAATTGCCTTGGGTAAAACTAATTTTGGAGTTTTAGACGTTTGAATATCTGTGTCAACTTCAACACTATATGTGGTTCCATTAACTTCAACATCTGCGAAATTATTATCTACGTGTTTTATGTTAACTTCGTAATTGTTACCATTAATAATAAATTTGAAATTTTTCATTTTTAGTTTCTTTGAATTTGACTTATTCCATAAATTTTAGAACTCCAGGGAGAATAATTCCTGGAAACTTTGTTTATTGTTAAATGTAGACTTTCCAGGTCGTGTAATTCTTGTTTGTATTTGTATAATGCCAGTGCAATAGCAGCATTTAGTTCACCCATTGAGCTGTTTTCAATATGTTGGGCTTCTTTAATTTTGCCTTCTTTTAATAATGATCTTCGCTTCCAGTCTGTAGTGAAAAAAAATCCAATATATTTAAATGACACATATAATACAATTAGGGCTACAAAGACAACAGTCATTGCAATTATAGTCATAGCAATTCCCCATGGATCAAGGCGATTAAAAGTTTCGGCTGTTTCTGATGCTGCTTTGTTTGCAACCTCGCTGGCGTTTAAAAAAATAAAATATAACATATTACAAAAATTATAGTGGTAAGTTGGAATGTTTTTTTGGAGGATTAACTACTTTTTTTGTCTGAAGTGATTGCAAAGCTCTGCAAATTCTAAAACGGGTATTTCTTGGTTCAATTATATCATCAATATATCCGAATTTTGCTGCATTATATGGATTTGCAAATTTTGTTTTGTAATCATTTTCTTTTTCTGCAATAAATTTTGCTCTTTCTTTTTCATCTTTAATTGCAGCAATTTCTTTACTATTTAGAACTTCAATTGCTCCTCTTGGTCCCATTACTGCTATTTCTGCTGTTGGCCATGCATAATTAATGTCGCCACGTAAATGTTTTGATGACATAACATCATACGCACCACCGTATGCTTTGCGCAAGATAATAGTTACTTTAGGCACTGTAGCTTCGCCGTAAGCATATAGTAATTTTGCGCCATGAATAATTATTCCGTTGTATTCTTGTGCTGTTCCAGGAAGAAAACCAGGTACGTCAACAAAAGTTACAATAGGAATATTAAATGCATCACAAAAACGAACAAAACGAGCAGCTTTTCGAGATGAATTAATATCAAGCACACCTGCTAAATAGCTTGGCTGATTAGCAACTATACCAACACTCATTCCATTAAATCTGGCAAAAGCAGTAATTATATTTGGTGCAAAGTCACGTTGTGTTTCAATAATTTCATGATTATCAACAACTGCATGAATAACGTCTTTTACATCATAAGGTTTATTTGAATTCTCGGGAATAATTTCATTTAAAGAATCTTCTAATCTATCAATTGGGTCGTCATTTAATACAATAGGTGGGTCTTCTAAATTATTCTGAGGTAAATAACTCATTAATTTTCTAATGAGCAAGAGCCCTTCTTCTTCGTTTTCTGAAACAAAGTGCGCAATGCCCGATTTTGTAGCATGTACTTTTGAACCACCTAATTGTTCTGTTGTTACATCTTCGCCAGTTACTGTTTTTACAACTTTTGGTCCCGTAACAAACATGTAACTAGTGTCTTTTGACATAACTATAAAATCTGTAAGAGCAGGAGAATAAACAGCACCGCCTGCACAAGGACCAAAAATGGCTGAGATTTGTGGAATTAATCCAGACGAAAGAATATTTCGTTCAAAAATATCTGCGTAACCACCTAGGCTTTTAACCCCTTCTTGAATTCGTGCACCACCACTGTCGTTTATTCCAATAACGGGAGCACCAACTTTCATTGCCTGATCCATTACTTTACAAATTTTAGCAGCATACATTTCAGAAAGTGAACCGCCAAAAACTGTAAAATCCTGAGAAAAAATATAAACTAACCTTCCATCAATAGTTCCATATCCAGTAACAACACCATCTGATAAATAATGTTCTTTATCTAATCCAAAATCGACACATCTATGCGAAACAAACATGTCAAATTCTTCGAAACTACCTTCGTCAAGTAAAATATCAATTCTCTCGCGAGCAGTTAATTTTCCTTTGTTATGCTGATCATTAATTCGCTTTTCGCCACCACCAAGTCTGGCTTTTACTCTTAAATCAAGTAGTTCTTGTACTTTTTCTTGATTGGTCATACTATACAATAATTTATTGCGTGTTTATTTTCACATAATTCTATTAAAACTCCTTTTGTTGATTTTGGATGAACAAATGCGATATCTAGTCCTTCTGCGCCCTTACGTGGAGTTTTATCTATTAATTGAACACCGTTATTTTCTAATTCTGGTAAAGCGTCTTCAATTTCTTTTACAGCAAATGCTAAATGGTGAATACCTTCACCCTTTTTTTCAATAAATTTATTTATTGGCCCCTCAACATCTGTTGATTGAAGCAATTCAATTTTTGTTTGTCCAACCATAAAAAAAGCTGTTTTTACCTTTTGATCAGTTACTTCTTCGATAGAATAACATTTTAATCCAAGTTTTTTCTCGTAAAACACAATAGATTCTTCGAGATTTGTTACGGCTATACCGATATGTTCAATGTGAGAAATATTCATAAAAGAGAATTTAAATTATTAAGCAAAATTATAAAGACCAATTGCTTTTAAAAATGATATTATATATGTAAAAACGATGTGTTTAAGCAGGTATTATAATAATTCAAAATTTAAAGTTTAGATTAAATAGTTGCTTAAATATTGTTTATAAACAAAGATTAGGAATTTTGCTTATTACATAAAAATTAAATAAAAGTCAAGGGTAAGATTAATCACAGTTTTCTGTATTAGAGGAGTATATAAGCAGTATTTAGTAATTCATACTGTAATTAATTTATGCTATATTGTTAGCAAGAAGAAATATTTATAAAAGTTAAACTAATGTTAAAGAGTATAGTTTTTAAAATTGCTCAGAGAATTGAACAAATTCTTTTTTTATCTTTAAATAGTCTTCAATAATTTCAAGTATGATTAAGGCAGCAGGTTTTATTTCTTTTATCATTCCAGCAATCTGTCCAATCTCCATTTCGCCATCATCTTCATTACCTTCAAACATTCCCATTTTTGCTCTGCCACGACCAAGTAGTTCAGATAATTCTTGAGTACTTGCTCCTTCGTTTTGTTTTTGTTCAACTTCGTAAAAGAACTTATTTTTTATTAATCTTACCGGGACAAGTTTTTTTAAAGTAAGTTGAGTATCACCGTCATGAACTTCAATTATTTTATTTTTAAAATTCTGATGTGCAGAAGATTCAATAGAAGCAACAAATCTGCTTCCAATTTGAACACCATCTGCGCCTAAAGCCATAGCTCCGAACATTGTTCTTCCATTACCAATACCTCCTGCAGCAATAACGGGAATAGAAACTATTTCTTTAACCATAGGTATAAGAACTAATGTTGTTGTTTCTTCTTTTCCATTGTGACCACCTGCCTCAAAGCCTTCTGCAACTATTGCATCAACACCAGCTTCTTCACATTTTTTTGCTGATTTTGTGTTTGCAACAACGTGAACAACAGTAATTCCATTTGCTTTTAAAATGCTGGTCCATTTTGCAGGATTTCCTGCTGAAGTAAAAACGATTTTAACTTTTTCTTCAATTACAATTTTAATAAATTCTTCGGTATGAGAAAAGATTAAGGGAATATTCACTCCGAAGGGTTTATTTGTTGACAGTTTACATTTTTTAATGTGAGTTGTTAATATTTCTGGTGTCATTGATCCAGAGCCAATCAAACCAAGTCCGCCGGCATTACTTACAGCAGATGCAAGTTCCCAACCACTGCACCAAATCATTCCTGCTTGCACAATGGGATATTGAATATTAAAAAGTTGACATATTTTATTCATAATGGTTAAATTGCTGTAATTGAGTATGCAAATATATAATTATTTGTTTTTAATTAGTTCATTTTGTAATAGAAATTCCAGAATTTTAATATTTACATTACCTTTGCAGTGATATGAAAATTGTTGTTAATACAAGATTACTTCAAAAGGGCAATTTAGAAGGTATTGGCTGGTTTACTTATGAAACTTTTAAAAGAATCACAAGGAATCATCCTGAACATCAGTTTTATTTTTTATTTGATCGTCCATATTCAGATGAATTTATTTTTTCAGAAAATGTCACTCCTTTAGTATATGGTCCTCCAGCTCGCCACCCTTTTTTATATTATATTTGGTTTGAGTGGATTGTGCCTCATGTATTAAAAAAAGTAGGTGCCGATTTATTTATTACTCCTGATGGATACAGTTCGCTTTCGGCAAAAACACCTATTCTGCAAGTTGTTCATGATATAAATTATGCGCATTATCCACAATATATACCTTTTGTTGCAAGAAAATATTTAGAAATATATTTTCCAAAATTTATAAAAAAAGCTGATAGAATTGCAACAGTATCCGAATTTTCAAAGCAGGATGTTATTAAGCATTATGGCTATGATGCAGCAAAAATGGATGTTGTTTATAATGGTGCAAATGAAATGTACGGGCCGGTTTCATATGAGGTTTCTGCTTTAACAAGAAAACAATATTCAGATGGTAAACCTTATTTTTTTTATGTAGGAGCTCTGCATCCGCGAAAAAACATTATTAATTTATTAAAAGCTTTTGATAAATTTTTAGAAACAACAAAAGCAAAAATGAAAATTGTTATTGTTGGGAAAGTGTATTGGTGGAATGCAGAAATGGAAAAAGAATATAAAAAGATTATACACAAAGAAGATATTGTATTTGTAGGGCGAGTTGAAACTGATGTGTTAAAAAATCTTTTAGCTTCATCGCTTGCAGTTACTTATGTGTCATTATTTGAAGGTTTTGGAATTCCTATTGTTGAAGCAATGTATAGTGAAGTTCCTGTTATAACATCAAACACATCATCGATGCCAGAGGTTGGAGGAGATGCTGCTCTTTTTGTTGATCCTTTCAGTATTGATTCAATTTCAGATGCAATGAAAGAAATATACAACAACGAAGAGTTAAGAAAATCATTAGTTGAGAATGCAAAAATTCGCAGAAAAGAATTTACCTGGGATAAAACAGCTGAGCGTTTATGGCAAAGCGTGGAAAAGCTAATGGCTCAAATAGGAAAATAAACAATTTTCTTGGTTTCGAAAAATTCTAAAGGAAACCATTTAGAAATATCTTCAACTTTAACTTTATTTTTAAATTCTGATAGTTCTTCTTTTAAATCGCCACCTTTTAAATATATAATTCCGTTTTTTTGAATTCCGCTTGTGTGTGAAATGTTTTTTCGTGTAAGGGCAACAAACTCAGGAAAGGCACACACACCACGACTTATAATAAAATTAAATTTAGGTTTTAGTTCAATTACATTTCCGTGAATCGCCGTAACATTGTTCAGCTTTAATGCTTCAGCAACTGCTTTTACAACAGTAATTTTTTTCCCTATTGCATCAAGTAAAGTAAATTTAGATTCGGGAAATGCAATGGCTAATGGGATTCCAGGAAAACCACCGCCAGTTCCAACGTCTAAAATTTGAGAACTATTCTGGAATTTCATGAATCGAGCTATGGCAAGAGAATGCAGAACATGCCTTTCGTACAGGTTCTCCATATCTTTTCTTGAAATAACATTTATTTTACTGTTCCACTCAGTATATAGAGGCATTAATTTTTCAAATGCATCAAGTTGTTGTTTTGTAAATTTTGGGAAAAAGCGACTTATTAGTTCCATGTTCAATTGTCAATTTATCATTGTCAATTGTTAAATACTTTCCTGAGAATTCTTAATAATATTATAAAGCAATTCACGCGCTCTGAAAAGTTGTGCTTTTACTGTTCCTATTGGAAGTTCTAATTCCTGAGAAATTTCTTCGTATGAATACTCTTTAAAATATCTTAGCTCAATTAAGTTGCGATAACGTGGTTTTAGTTTACTAACAATTAAGTGCATTACACTTAATTTCTGATCTTTAATAAGAGCCTCTTCGGGGTCGAGAACATTAGCTGCAATTGGAATGCTTTGATCTTGGTCACTTGAATCGCTAGGTGTATCAAGTGAAATTATATCATTCTTTTTTTTGCGTAAAAAATCGATGCAGTTATTGGATGCAATTTTAAAGAGCCATGTACTGAAAGCAAAACTTGGAGAATACTGACTTAGATTACGAAATGCCTTTCCGAATGCTTCAATAGTAAGATCTTCTGCATCAATCTTATTGTTTACCATTTTAAGTAACATAAAATAAATAGCATCGCGATATCTACCCATAAGTTCAGCATACGATTTTTGGTCACCTTTGATGGCGTTTTGTACCAATTGGTAATCCTGAAGGGCTTTATCGCTAAGGTTATGGCTTATTTCCATACATAAGGATTTCTAAGTTTTCCGGAAAATATTATCATAAATCCTGTAAAAATAAATAACAAATCAAATATTGGCGAATATAGTAATAAATCTTTTTCCTGCAAACGCTGAGTTGCAAAATATAGCGTAAGCAACTGTATTATAAGCCTAATAGCAAAAGCTGCAAGTATAAAAATTGGAAAAAACTGAAAGATGAGTAAAGCGATAAAACTTGAATAAAAGAACATCCTACTAATTGGTTCTGTGGCTAATAATATTTTATGAGAAGACTTATATCTTGTAAATGTTGTTCTGTGTCGTTTTTTTTGTCTAAGCCAGAGTATAAATCTTTTCTTAGGAACTGATCTTGTTATGCTGTCAGCATTTAATACGATAGTAGTGTTTTTACTATTTGCCGTCTCATTTACAAAAAGATCGTCGTCGCCCGAGAGTAATCTTGCATGACTTGCAAATCCTTTATTTTTAAAAAACAAAGATTTTAAATATGAAAGATTTCTACCTATTCCCATGTATGGAATGCCTGCACGGGCAAAAGTAAAATATTGAAGAGCGATAAAAAATGTGTCGTATCTTATAAATTTATTTAATAAACCGGAAGCTTTTTCATATCCTCCATATGCCAGAATAATTTCTGTTTTTGATTGATAACTTCCGGCCATATTTTTTAACCACTGATTATTAGTTGGGTAGCAGTCGGCGTCAGTAAAAATCAGTTTTTCGTGAATAGCAGATTTTATTCCAATTGTTTGAGCTAATTTTTTTCCATGAGTAAATTTCTCATCCTTTTTAATAGTGGTATATTTTAGATGAGGATATTTTAACTTTAGATTTTTTAATACATATTCCGTATGATCTTCGGAGCAATCATTAACAACTATTACTTCAAAATTAGGATAATCTTGCTCGAGAATTAAAGGAAGAAATTTTTCCAGATTATCTGCTTCTTCTCTTGCGCAAATTATTACAGAAACTGGTTCGCAAACATTCTCATTAATTTTAACTTTTCCCCATGCTAAACGGAGATAGAAAAACAAATAATAAAATAATTGAATTATTAAACTAATTGCAAATAAGCCAGCTATGGATAATATTATAACACCCTCTGTTGTTTGTAACAACTCTTTCACTTAATTGTACTTAAAAATTAGTGCAAGTTTAAAAAAACAAATAATGCATAATAGAAAATGATGTATTGAATAATACATGAATTATTCACAAGGTATTGCGCATGATATCAGTTAAGTAACGGGGAGCTGAATATCTACTTTTTGTTTTCTGTTATTTATTTTTTAAGCTAAACAGCCTGACTTTGAATTATTGTTTTGCAAATATTCATTATTTTAAAAACATAATAGGAGATATGTGTGTCAATAATAGCAGTATTTATAGTAAAATTAATAAT
>CAIQJL010000224.1 GCA_903872185.1 uncultured Bacteroidota bacterium
AATGTTGAGAGTCTTTGTCCAGGCGTTTACTTTATGAAAGTTTATAATAAACAAGAAAGAAAGATGGTTAAGCTTATTAAAGAATAAGCTTGGGTTAGGTTGATAGAAGGCCGCTTCAGAAATGAGGCGGCTTTTTTTATTTCTTTAAATAAATCTGAACCTTAATGCCGGAATTCTGTGTTACAATTATTTTTTGAGCTTCATATATAGCAATAAGTATTGGTGCTAGTCTCTTTGAAACTCCTGTCTTTTGTCTAAATTCACTTATTTCTATTCTGTTTTCATTTGTTTTTAACTCGTTTAATAAAAATGATTTATATTTTGTTGCAATTTCATAATGTACATAATCATTTTTAAAAAGAATTAGTTTGTTTTGCCCGGTTAAATAATGCAAATATTTTTTTATTTTGTCTTTTGTGATTTTTTTTAATAAAGCACGTTCCTCAATTTCAGACAATGCTGGTTTTTGAACATTGTAATTTAAAAACTCGTTTTCCAACCAATTAATTTCTTCTATTGTTTTTGTGTCTATTGATTGGCTAAATCCCTTTAAAATCCATGAATTGTTCTTGTTTTCTATCAATTGCTCGTTGTCCATTTTTAGCATCAGGTTTTCTAAATATTCTTTTCCACAAGTAATATTTAACAAGTTAAGTTTCCCTAGTATTTCAATAGATGTTAATCCAATATTAGATAATGTGTTTTCTGTATGAAAAGTTTTTAAAATAGTTATTATTTTATTTCGATAAATGTTGTCATATTCTCTTATAATAATGACATTATTCAATTTAATAATTTCCAGTGGTTGATTATTTATTTGAATTAATACATCATCAGGTTTTAAATTTAATATATCTGAAATATGTTTAATAGTAAAAGGACGAATTTCTTTCTTAAGTTCTATACAAATCAAATCTGTTAAATTATTTTCATTTAAAATGCTTTTTGATAATGAGGATAATGATTCTACAAGCTGAGTAGTTCTCTTTTTATGGTGAAGCGGAAAAGCATCAATTATATAACCACCACCTATAGTTTTATCGCCAGATGAATTTCTTATAATAAATCTGTCCTTTGTTAATAATGTTGCTGGTTTATCAAAATGAAACTGTACAATTATGTTTTTTCCATCTTCACTTATTATATGCATCCTTGTTTGGCATTCGAATGTGCCAGAATGAAATGTTACAACCGACCAATTTTGTAATTTAAAATTATTGTCAAAAAGTATGATGTTTGCATCAACCATTTTAGTCGGTTCCAATAATTTATCAGAAATTAATGAGCCTCTTTTAATGTCTTCTTTTTTTATTCCTGTTAATTGAATGGCAGCTCTATCTCCTGCAGTAACTGTATTTACAGTTTGTCCATGTCTTTCTATCGATTTTACTTTGTGTTTGGAATCTCCAGGTAATAAAAAGATTTCTTGACCGGTATTCAAATTACCATTTGTTACAGTTCCTGTAATAACTGTTCCAATTCCTTTTACTGTAAATGTTCTGTCAATAAACAATCGAAATACTTCACCTTTATTTTTTTCTTCAATTTGTGGAATTATTTCTTCAATGCTATTTGTTAATTCGCTTAGTCCCTGTCCTGAAACCGATGAAATGCCTATTATAGGAATATTCTTTAATGGAGTATTATTTAAAAATTCCATTATTTCTAGTTTTGCCATTTCGGCTAATTCTTCATCAACAAGATCTATTTTAGTTAGTGCAACTATTCCATTTTTAATTCCCAGTGCAGTAATAATATTTACGTGTTCTATTGTTTGAGGCATTATTCCACTATCGGCAGCTATAACAAGTAACACAAAGTCAATTCCGCAAGCACCGCTTACCATAGTATTTATAAAATCTTTATGCCCAGGAACGTCAATAATTCCAATTGATTCGCCACTTGATAAGTTTAAATATGAAAATCCTAAATTGATAGTGATACCTCTTAGTTTTTCTTCTTTATGTGTGTCGCAATCTATGTTTGTAAGCGCCTTAATAAGTGCAGTCTTGCCATGATCTACATGACCAGCTGTTCCCATTATTAAGTGCTTCATAAAATTTATTGTTTTGTGTTGAAATATACCTGATTTACAATCATTGTTAATTCATCTAGCTCATTTTCGAATATTGTTAACATGTCAAAATAAATATATCCTTTTTTAAGAATTGCCAGTACAGGAATTTGATGTTGTAATAATGAATAATGCATATTTTCGGCAAAATCAGAACGTTCTTTATTATTTCCGTTAATTAATAATTTTACCGAAAAGCTTGGTATTTCACCGTCTGGAACGGTTCCTCCACCTGTTTGACCAATGCTTGAAACAACCTCAGAATTAATATTAAGTTCCTTTAAATTATTTGAAAAATTTTGAGCGATATTTTTAATTTCCTGTGATTTTCTGTTAAATGTTTTAAATATAAAATTCTTTTTATTTAAAATATGTTCATTTAAATAATATGTAAATGTAGTTTCAAGTAATGCAATGGTAGTTTTACAAACCCTTAAGGCTCTCAATAGCGGTTCTTTTTTAAGTTTGCTTATATATTTCTTTTTCCCAACAATAATACCAGCTTGAGGTCCTCCTAAAAGTTTGTCGCCACTAAAACAAATTAAATCAACTCCTTTTTTTATCGAATCTTTAACAGTAGGTTCTTCTAATAAAAATTTATTCGAGTTCTTTTGCAAAAGACCAGAACCTAGATCATATATTATTGGAATTTTATTTTTTTTACCAAGTAAAACTAAGTCTTCTAATTGCACATCTTTAGTAAATCCAGTAATCTGATAATTTGATTTATGTGCTTTAAAAAGTATTGCTGTATTATTATTTATTGCTTTTTTGTAGTCTTCAATATTTGTTTTGTTTGTTGTTCCCACTTCTACCATTTTACAATCAGAAGTAGCCATGATATCTGGAATTCTAAATGATCCGCCTATCTCAATTAATTCGCCTCTAGAAACAATTACTTCTTTATCTTTCGCAAATGTTCTTAGTAAAAGCATTACTGCTGCAGCGTTATTGTTTACTATTATTGCATCTTCAGCTCCTGTTATATGTTTTAGTAATTCGGTTGCATGGTCATTTCTGTTCCCCCTTGAACCTTTTTGTAAGTTAAATTCTAAATTGTTATAGCCTTTTAAAACGTCAAATGAATCTTTAATTAAATCATCACCAAATGGTGTTCTTCCAAGATTAGTATGAATAATTATACCAGTTGCATTAATTACTTTTCTTAAACTTTTATTGCTTTTTAAACTTATTGTATTTTTTATCTTATTAATAATTTCATCAATGGATGGAGACAGATTTCCATTTATTATTTCTGATCTGAAGAAATTCAATGAACTTTTAATTGAAAACAAAACAATCTCTCGCCCATATACATTTGATAAAACTTTAACTTCGGCAATATTAAGTAATTTATTTACTGAAGGTAAATTTTTATACTCAGCACTTTTATTTTCACTAATATTTGTCAATAGAATAAAATTTAGTTGCAGAGAAGGCAGGAATCGAACCTGCCACAGCCGGTTTTATCCGTCTGCTACCGGTGTTGAAGACCGGATGGCACACCAGTACCTTCCTCTCTATTTTTAAAAACATTCAATTATAGTTAAAAAAAATGAATTTTGAAAATATCACAAATAAAAAAATCGTATAAATATTATTTTATACGATTTTTAAAACATTTTTCCTCTATAATTTTATCTAATTAAACTAACTGATCCTGATTTTTCGTGTGAGATTCCATTTGTGTCTTTGTAGTTTACAAGCCATGTATAAACTCCAATCTGAGCAATTGATTTGTTTTTGGTAGTTCCGTCCCAAGAATATTGACTTGGATTTTCAGGATTAAAAGATGTTGTTTCGAAAATAATTTCACCCCATCTATCGTAAATATAAAGATGAAAATCTTTAGAACTAATATTCGATCCAGTTATATAAAATACTTCATTTGTGCCATCGTTATCTGGTGTAATTGCATTTGGAGCATAAATGGTATATTCTTCAACAACAGAAACTGTATATGATGCAGTATCGCGACATCCATTGGCTGATTCAACAACTAAATTGGTGTTGTAATTTCCAACTGCAGGAAATTTATGAAATGGGCTTGCAGAAATTGAAGAATCTCCATCGCCAAACATCCAGAAATTTGTTATATTAAGTTCTGAAAGATTATTAAAATGAATCATAGGATTTAGAATGCTTACTGTTGGCGGATTTGGAATAAATGAAGCATGTGGTTTGGGGTATACTTCAATTAAATTATTAAATGTGATTGTATTTTTACAACCGGTGGAATCGGTTACCGTAAGCGAAACAGTATATTGTCCGTCGTTAGTGAAAATATGATTAGGATTTGATAGATAAGATAATGTATTGTTTTGGTTATCTCCAAAATTCCATAAGTATTCTCTTATATCATTATCTCCCCATGAGGTAAAGTTAACAACGTGTGGCTCACAACCTGCAGAACTATCTGGTTGGAAATTTACAAACGGAGCAGACATTACATGAACACTTACCTGATCACAAACTTGTGGAGATGAACATGCATCTTTTAAACAAATTTCAATTGATTGTGAAGCGGGAGGATAATAAGAATAAGGTAATGAAATAATCTCTCCTCCAGTTGTTGTTAGTGTGTAAGGAGATCCTACACCGCCTGAATATAAACCAGAAATAATAATTGGCTCTCCCAAACAAACTACATTACTAGATGAAGTTAATGAGAGTTTAAGGGAATCAAAAACAAAAACAGTTACTTCCTTTGGAGTTGCAGGACAATTGTTTGCATCCATTACAGAAACGGTATAATTTGAAGTTTGAGTAGGTGTAACTAATATGCTATTTGTTATTACTCCGTTACTCCATAAATATTGATATGGCGAATTACCACCTGTTACTGATGCCATAACTGTTGCACTTTGATCAATACAAATATGAGGATCAGGAGTAGCTCCAATAACAACATTGTTTGGTTGAAAAACTTCAATCTCCTTAGTTTTAGAACAAGATTTTGCATTTGTTACTGTTATTGTATACATTCCAGCTGATAAGGAACTCAAATCTTGTGAAGCCTGACCGTTACTCCAGGAATAAGTACATGGCTGACTTTCTGTATTAACAGATACATCAATAGCTCCATCGGTATATTCATAACAACTTGCATTAGTAACAATTTCTGAAATAGCTATTTGAGAAAAAATAATATTTATTTCATCAACAGCAGTACATAAGCCGTTTGAAACGGTAACATAATATATACCTGTTGCGTTTACACTTAATGTTTGGTTAACCGAGCCATTGCTCCATAAATATGTTAGTCCGGCATTTCCTGCATCTAAAATATAAGGATCGCTAGAATTACAAAATACTTTATCGCTTCCTAAATTAACAACAGGCGCAACAATAGCAGTTAATGCAACTGAAGTATCCCAAACGCAACCCACAGCGTCAACAATTGTGTATGTGTAATCAAATACACCTGCTGTTGGTGGATTAACAGTTAAATTTGTTGGTGTCTGGTTTATAATATATGGCCCGCTTGTCCAGCCTTGTGTTGCAATTGGAATAGTATATTCCCAAATACTTGGAGAAATTAAAGGATTAAATTCTATTTCCCAAGAGAAAATAAATCCATTATCACTTGCCCAGTTATCTGAAACATTAATTGACCAAAGTCCATTAAGTGGACAACCTACTAGGTCAGCAAAGCTTTGGTAGGGAGAATAATCACCCGGTGGTACCGCTCCCAAAGCTGCTTCAGCAACCATAGTTCCATAAACAGGTGTTGGACTCCAGCAATATGTAGCACCAGTACCCGGATCTAATATTGCATCATCGTCGATAGGTGTTCCTAAGAATTGACCGCCTCCTCCAGGGTATTCTTTTAAAATAATTGTTTGTCCATTCGGGCATGTTAATGATATTTCAAGATCACCTAAAAATGAATGTTCCATATTTGCACAAATACCAACTATATCCCAAGCATTTTGTAATGTTTGTCCCGGAGCAAAACAATTAAATGTTACGCCAGTGGTATATGAAACGCCTGTTCCATCAGGTAAGAAAGTTGTATCGTTAACGCCTAAGCTAACATCTATTTCCTGGTGAAATGGATCTCCAACAATAGATACATCTGGATTTGTTGCACCCGCAAAAATTAGGTTTGCTGTATCGTTTGCACAAATATTTGGTGGGGATACTATATCCTGAAATGGATTTCCAGCAGTAATTACTCTTGTATCTATACTATTGGTACTAGTACATCCGTGAATATCTGTAATTTCTAAATATACTGTGTAACCTCCTGGTTGAGCATATGTATGATTAACAACAGGACCTGTTGCTGTGGCGCCATCACCGAAATACCAGTTATAAACAGAAGTATTATCATTTTGATTATAAACAAAATTATTTTGCGGATAAGTAGAATTGCCTACAAAATGTATAGATGAACCAGGGCAAATTGCAATGTATCCGGTATCTGGACCTGGACTAGTTAGCATTGTGTTAAGATTTGCTAGAACATTCTGACAAACCTGATGACAACTTACTAAAGCATGCCAACCATCACTTTCATCTGAACCATTAGAATAAAAATGAACTGTTAAACATCCTGATACATTTGTAAGTGATGCACGAACTGGAATTAAATCTAATAATGGAGTTAAGCTATTATTATACTTTCCAATTAATGGTGAACTTGTGTTTGGTCCATCATATATATATAATGTATCAGAAGGCATAATATGAGTATATGCAAAATACAATTGTATATGTGTATTTACTGCATCATTCGAACAGAATGTAACAGTAGCATTTTGATTTGACGAGTAGCCACTCGTCGGAGGTTGGCCTCAGCAATGCTCGGCGTGACCGCCGTCATCGTCGAATGTGCCCGTACAAGTAGAAATTGTTTGACCATTTACCTGATCCATTTCATATATCTGAGCTTTTGCAAGTCCAAAAATGGATATAAGGGCTATAAAACAAAATAGTTTTTTCATATTATTTTTCAATTAACTCTGTTTAGACGTAAAATTTTAATTTTAGTTGCCTTATTTTTTATTAAATTAGTGTCTATTTTTTTTTAGATAAAACACAAATTATAACTATATGATTATTAGGAAATTTAAATCAGATGCTTTTTCAATATTTTTTTATTAATAATCATCAAAAAATAAAATTATTTTTAAGCTTTTATTCAATATTATTTTGTCTTAATTTTTTTGCTTGAAAATCAATTAAAATTTTATAATTTATTATTATATGTTTTTATTTCAATGCTATACCAAAATTACCCACTTCCAAACCATCTTTTTAACAATCTATTGTTAAAAAATCATTAAGCGCATGAATATATGTTAAATATCTATGTTAGTTTTTTTTGCAAGAAGATTTAAAAAATTACTCAACTAGCTTTCAATATGGGTGTTATGTTATAATTTGGCTTATTGTTAATAATCGTGTTGAAAAGTAGATTCGTAAAAAGAGTAAGAGTGATATATATTGCAATACTCAAATCAAAAGACGATTTGTGTTATTATCCAACAAGTTACACATTCAAAGAAAACCAAACAACAAATGTTTGTAGAAGAAATGTCAGTTAAACAAAAGACTTCCAGTGAAGTAAATCAAATCACTTATGAGTTTGATGAATCTTTCCAATCAGCGCTTGAGTATTTCAGGGGCGATGAGCTAGCTGCAAAAGTATGGGCAAATAAATATGCCTTGAAAGATTCATATGGGAAAATATATGAAAAAAATCCCGATGAAATGCATTGGCGTATTGCACGTGAAATAGCACGTATAGAAGCAAGGTACCCGAACCCATTAAATGTGGATGAGGTATATGAATTATTGCGTGATTTTAAATATATCGTACCACAAGGTAGTCCGATGACAGGAATTGGTAACCATTTTCAAATTGCATCCCTTTCTAACTGCTTTGTTATTGGACTAGATGGGCCAAGTGACTCTTATGGTGGTATATTAAAAATTGATGAAGAGCAGGTTCAGTTAATGAAACGTCGTGGTGGAGTGGGCCACGATTTAAGTCATATTCGTCCAGGCGGAAGTCCAGTATTGAATAGTGCGTTAAGCTCAACAGGTATTGTCCCATTTATGGAGCGTTATAGTAACTCAACCCGTGAAGTTGCTCAGGACGGTCGTCGTGGCGCGCTTATGCTTAGCATATCAATAAAACACCCAGATGCAGAAAATTTTATAAATGCAAAACTCGAACAGGGAAAAGTTACCGGAGCAAATGTTTCGGTAAAAATAGATGATGAGTTTATGTTGGCTGTTATTGAAAGTAAAACTTATACTCAACAATATCCAGTAGAAAGTGCAAATCCAACCACAACAAAGGAAATTGATGCACGCTCGCTTTGGAAAAAAATTATTCATAATGCGTGGAAATCGGCTGAACCAGGTGTTTTATTCTGGGACACAATTATTCGTGAATCCGTTCCAGATAGCTATTCAGATTTAGGATTTAAAACTGTTTCAACAAATCCTTGTGGTGAAATTCCATTATGCCCATATGATAGTTGCAGGTTGTTAGCAATTAATCTTTATGGTTATGTTGAAAACCCATTTACTAAAGAAGCTAAATTTAATTTTGATTTATTTAAAAAACATGTTCATCATGCTCAACGCATAATGGACGATATTATCGATCTTGAATTAGAAAAAGTTGATGCGATACTTAAGAAAGTAAATTCAGATCCTGAAATAGATGAAACTAAAAGAGTAGAGTCACAACTTTGGGAAAAAATTAAAATTAAAGCTCTTGAAGGTCGTCGCACTGGTATTGGTATAACCGCAGAAGGAGATATGTTAGCAGCTCTTGGTTTACGTTATGGAACTGACGAAGCAACTGACTTTTCTGTTGAAGTTCATAAAACTCTTGCTATAGAGGCTTACCGTTCATCAGTTTCATGTGCTAAAGAACGTGGTGCCTTTCAAATTTATGATACAGAACGTGAAAAAAATAATCCATTTATACAACGTATAAAAGAAGCAGATCCAGGATTATATGAAGATATGGCTAAATACGGACGCCGTAACATTGCTCTCTTAACAATAGCCCCAACTGGTACAACAAGTTTAATGACTCAGACAACTTCAGGTATCGAGCCAGTATTTCGTCCGGTTTACAGACGTCGTCGTAAAGTAAATCCTAATGATAAAGATGTAAAAATAAATTTCACAGATGAACTTGGCGATCACTGGGAAGAATACAATGTATTTCACCACAAATTTGTAACCTGGCTAGAGATGAATGGTTACGAATTATTTAAAGTAATGAAATACTCTGAAGAAGAACTTGAAGCATTAATTAAGAAGTCTCCATATTATATGGCAACTTCTAATGATGTAGACTGGTTGGCAAAAGTACGTATGCAAGGAAGAATTCAAAAATGGGTTGATCATTCAATTAGTGTAACCGTTAACCTTCCAGAAAACGCAAACGAAGATTTAGTTGCAAACGTTTATCTTACCGGATGGGAAAGTGGATGTAAAGGTTTAACAGTATACCGTGAAGGATCTCGTTCAGGTGTGCTTATTTCTACTGATAAAAAGAAAGGTAATCAGCCCGACTTACCATTTGAAGTAAAGAAACGTCCACCAGTTCTTACTGCTGATATTGTTCGTTTTAATAACAATAATGAAAAATGGGTTGCATTTATAGGTGTTTTAGATGGATTACCTTATGAAATTTTTACTGGTATTGACGACGATGAAGTAATACATATTCCAAAATCAATTTCGCATGGTGTTGTAATAAAGAATAAAGACGAACAGGGAAATACAAGATACGATTTTCAATACATAGATAAGCACGGATATAGAACTACTGTTGAAGGTTTATCACGTATGTTCGACAAACAATACTGGAATTATGCAAAATTAATTTCTGGTGTTTTACGTTATGGAATGCCTATAACTGATGTTATTAATTTAGTTGGATCTTTACAATTAGATGATGCAAATATTAACACATGGAAAACAGGTGTTGAACGTGCAATAAAAAAATACATTCCTAATGGTGCAAAACCAAAAACAGGAACACAATGTCCTAATTGCGGTCAGCACGATTTAGTTTATATGGAAGGTTGCCTTACTTGCACCTCCTGCGGATATTCTAAGTGTGGGTAGAATTCGATATTTAATTAAAAAACGCTAGACTTTGTTTAGCGTTTTTTTTTGCTTTAAAAAATTGTATTTTTAACAAATTGAATTATTTTTATGTGATTTATTTAAGTTTTCTAATAGTTAATTAAAGTATTATTTATGAAAAACTATTTTATAAAAATAACATTACTAATAGTTTTAGGGTTTTCTTTTTATTTAAAAGGAAAAACACAAGAAATTTCAGATAGTTTATTCAATATAATAGCTCAAAATAATGATGTAGTTATTTTGGACGAGAAACTATCAGTAAGTTTTTCTGGAAAAAAAGCTGGTTTTATGTTTATTAATATAAATAAGGAAATCACTTTTAAAATAAATACAGAAGATGGTGTAAAAAAAATACAACAAATTAATATTCCAGAATCATTCGATCCTACATTTATTCAACATTCTTCAACAGCACAAAAAGCATTAAGATTATATGATAAAATAATTATAGATTCTGTTTTTACTTCGGTTATACCACCATCCAAATCTGAAATAAAAAATAACTACACAATATTAAAAAGTAATAATAAATGCTTAAAAGATGATTTTAAATATGGTAATGTTATTGGTTACACAATTAATATTAAAGATATAACTGTAGGCAGTATTGTAAAAGTTAGATATAAATTAAATTTTCCGTTTGATGAAAATTGGAAACAAATACTTTCTACAAGAGTGTTTTTTCATTCGAAGTTTCCAAAAATAAAATATGAACTTAATTGGGAGTATCCTAAACTACTTGAAGTGGAGACTACTTTTTATCAATATAAACCTAAAATTGATACTATAAATAATGTGATAACCTTTAATTGGAATTTGAAAAACCTACCAGGTTGCTTAAATGAAACAGGTTCATATCCATATGTTGATTTACCTTGGTTTATATTTAGCCCTAAGCCAACTCTTTTTCTTACATATTATTATAACACAAACGAAGTTGATTATGCTCCTTTATGGTATTTTTTAAGTTATAGAAGAGTAGCAAGATTTTTAAATGCAAAGTTAGACGCAGAACAAGGATTAAAAACAAGTAATCAATTGGCATTTAATTCTCTTATAGAAAAATTTTCTGATCCAAATATCCATGATTCAACAGGATTTAATGGCTTAAATAACTTTCAAAAATGGATGGTAAGTGAGGTTAAATACAATAACGATAATGACTATTATAAGGAATTGGTTAAAGAATCAATGGATAAATCGGGACTGGATTTAAAAAATGGCGAATTAAAGGATCATACCAGATATGACGCATATGCCAGAATGGTAAGCACTTTTGGATTGAATTATTATATTTCATATCCGGTTGATAAACGATATGGTGAAATTTCTTTAAATTATTTTACAACAATTTATGATTGTGATATGTTAGTGGTTTCGTTATTAAAGAATAATACATTTACTTTTTTATATCCATTTTCAGATAAATCCAGATATTATTTTGAAGAGCTTCCGTATTATTTCGAGAATGTTAAAACTCAGGTTATACCTGCAAGTTATTATGGTGGGTACAAGGAAGATTTAAAAAAACAATATATGACAATTAATACTCCTTCAAGTAATCTTACAGATAATAAACGAAGGACTAATAGTATGGTAAATGTGAAAATTGACGATAATTTTTTTGAATTTAAAACTCAAGTTGATTTAGCTGGCCAATTCTCAACATTAACCAGAGGTATATATAAAAATTTGTCAACTGATTCTTCAATAAATTATTTATATCATGAGAAAGCGTATAATATAAATAAAAATGTAAAAGTTAATAAAGAAATTTTAAATCAGGTTTCTTTTGTTTTTCCGTTTAGTTCTGTTGTTAATCTTGACTATTCAACAAATAACTGCATAACAAAAAATGATAGTATTTTAAAAATTGATTTAAATTCATGGTTTAAACATATTACATACCCTACTTATAAAACCAGTTATCGTTTTTTAAATTATTATTCCGATTTTATTGGAACTGACGCTTATGTTTATGTCATTAAATTTGATAAACCTGTTGAACTTATTATTGCGGAATTAGGCGCTGAAGTACACAATGAATTTGGTGACTATTCCTTTAAAATAGAGCAACTGGACGAATATCAGATAAAATTAACAAGTTTTCTTGCTGTTAAATCAAGGCGGGTATTTGCAAATAACATAGGTCAGGTAAATGAAGTATATAAAACTATTGCAAAAGATAAGTTTTTAACTTTTAAATTAAAGTAAATAAAAAAAGCGTAGTGAAACTACGCTTTTTTTATTATTTGTTATGAGAATTATTTTATAACGCCTAATTCTTTTCCAACTTTTGTAAAAGCAGCTAAACATTTATCCAAATGTTCTACTTCATGAGCTGCAGAAAGCTGTACGCGAATTCTTGCTTTTCCTTTTGCTACTACTGGGAAATAAAAGCCAATCACATAAATGCCTTCTTCTAAAAGTTTTGAAGCAAATTCCTGAGAAAGTTTTGCGTCATATAACATTACAGCAATAATTGCAGATTGTGTAGGTTTACAGTCGAAACCGGCTTTCTGCATTTTTTCACCAAAATATTTTACGTTAAAATGAAGCTTATCCTGTAGTTCTGAAGTTGAATTCATCATATCAACCATTGCAATACCGGCAGCAGCAACAGCAGGAGGGATAGAGTTTGAAAATAAATATGGACGTGAACGTTGTCTGAGCATATCAATAATTTCCTGACGACCAGTAGTAAAACCACCAATTGCTCCACCAAATGCTTTGCCTAATGTTCCGGTAAAAATATCAACTTTTCCACGACAATTAAATTCTTCTGTAACACCACGTCCTGTTTTTCCAACTACACCTGCAGAATGTGATTCATCAACCATAATAAGTGCGTTGTATTTTTCGGCAAGCACTACAATTTTATCAAGTGGAGCTACATTTCCATCCATTGAAAAAACACCGTCAGTAACAATTACACGGAAACGTTGAGCTTGTGCAAGCTGAAGTTGTTTTTCCAAATCAGCCATATCTGCATTTTCGTATCTGTATCTAACAGCTTTACAAAGACGAACGCCATCAATAATTGAAGCGTGATTTAATGAATCGGAAATAATAGCATCTTCTTCACCAAAAAGTGGTTCAAAAACTCCTCCGTTTGCATCAAAACAAGCAGCATATAAAATGGTATCATCGGTGCCAAAGAATTCTGCAATTTTTTTCTCTAAAGTTTTATGAATGTCGGATGTTCCGCAGATAAATCTTACAGATGACATTCCGTAGCCATGACTATCTAATGCTTTTTTTGCAGCTTCAATAAGCGTTTTGTTATTTGACAAACCTAAATAGTTATTTGCACAAAAATTTAATACTGTTTGCCCGGTACTGATTTTAATTTCTGCACCTTGTGGCCCAACAAGAATTCGTTCGTTTTTAAACAAACCGGCCTCTTTTATTTGTTCTAATTCTTTTTGTAAAAATGCTTGATAATTATTGTACATATTGCTATATTTTAAGGTTATCTTATTAACAAAGAAAAATATTTTTTAAATAATAAAACAAAGCGAAACTCATGTTAATTTGTTATCAGTTAGTCCGTCATTGCGAGGTTTATACCGAAGCAATATGTTTTTAGATATAAGATTGCTTCTCTTCGATCGCAATGACGTATAGTTTTCACTAAAACATTGGTGTTACTTTTGGGAAATTGTAATCAAACCTTATTGTTTTTGGTTTATCAATAAAATAGGATAAAAAATCTATGTAACTTTCGTTAAAATGAAATTCCTTTTTATCAAAATATTCAAATGGTAATGGCTGATTACCAATTTTGCCCATATCAATAGTATCCATATGATATTCTTCTATTTCCTGAAAAGTAGATAGTTTAGACATTACAGGCATTCTTCCATAATCTTCGCGAAGTAATAAATCAACAACTTTATCTGCTAGTACACCCACAAATTTTTTATCATAATTTCTGCATTCTCCAGAGCGGGCATAATAACCAACGTTTTGAGCGCGTGCCTGAATACCAACTTTCTTTTCAATTTCGCTAGCAATTACTCCACTTATACCTCCAAACCGTGGATGTCCATATTCGTCAACTTCGCTGGAAGCATAAACAACGTCGACTTTATCTAATTTTTCTTGATACCAACGAGTACCTTCAGATACTGCAACAATTAAATAATGCTTTTTTGAACGTTGGTATGCCTCAGAAACTTTATCAAAAAATTCTTCCTTTTTTTCTTTTGTAATTGGAATTTCGGGAATAAGCGAAACTTCTGCTCCACCCATCATTGCTGCACCTGTGAGCCAGCCAGCATCTCTTCCCATTACTTCTAAAACAATAATTCTTGAATGAGATTCGGCGGTAGTTGCTAATCTGGTTGTAAATTCTGCAACGCCTTTTGCTGCAGATGGAAATCCAGGGCAAACAACACCTTCAATTAAATGACCATTATAGTTATGAATAGTTTTTGTTTTTAAATCATTGTCTATTGTTTTTGGGAAACCAATAACTGGAATTCCTTCTTGCTCATATAATCTTTTTGCTGCTCCATTTGTATCATCGCCACCAATTGTTACAAGAACATCAATTTTGTAACGCTTTAAGTTTCTCATAATTTCTGCAACTCTACTGTTGTCTGAAACTCCAAATGGATTTGTTCTGCTGCTTCTAAGTGCAGTTCCACCATATGAACCATCATAAGGTTGAAGGCTTAAATCAACAATGTCGCCATCTCCAAGCAATCCTTTCCATCCTTTTCTAATACCATAAACCTTATATCCAAGAACAGAAGCTCTGCTTTTAATTGCTTCGATACTTGCATTTAATGCAGGTGTATCGCCACCTCCAGTTAAAATGCCTAAAGTTTTTCCTTCGAAAATTCTCTTTGCTATTGCCATGAAATTATTTTATTTAGTTATTGTTTAAAGTTAAAATTTATATAAGATTTTTTATAATGTTAAATTATGGGTTTTCGTGGCATTTTTTTAATTCTAAAAACTCTGTTTGCTAATTTAAAAGTTAAAATGTGACGATCTTTTTTTGCATTATAAATATCTTTTATTGTTACAACTAAACCCGTTTCTTCAACTTCTCCAAAATGAGAGTTTATTGCCGTTCCAAAAATTTTCATTGTAGGCGATAATCCCATATATGAATTTATCATGGGAGGAATGTTTTCACCTAATAGTCTAACATTTTGAGATAATATTTTAAAGTTCTCCTGATAATCATCCCCAGAAAAAATTTTTTCCATTTCTATATCTTCAGTTTCTGTTTTAATGGGCTTAATTGGAGTCACAAGATTTTCTGCATCCATAAAATATTTTTTCAAAAAGTAGAGTATCATATCTCTGGCTTTTTGGTTAAAATCGGGATACATTGTTACTTTTCCAAAGAAGAACTTTATTTCGGGATGAATAATAGTAAGTGCTCCCAAGCCATCCCATAAGTTATCAAGTGCAAATAAGCCTTTTCGTCCTGCACTTGTTGATTGATAATTTGGTTGCACAAAAGATCTTCCAAGCTCAATAGTATAAGGCATATATTCAGTAAGAAATTTATCTGAAAAATGAAAAAGAGATGAAGTTGATAAAACTATTTTACCATCTGCGTCAACTGGTGCTTCTTTTCCTAGAATATATCTATATCCGCCTAAAATTTCTTTTCTTTTTGGGTCCCAAACAATAAGT
Organism: uncultured Bacteroidota bacterium; assembly: GCA_903872185.1. GTDB lineage: Bacteria > Bacteroidota > Bacteroidia > Bacteroidales > GWA2-32-17 > GWA2-32-17. The sequence continues at coordinate 15,863 of CAIQJL010000224.1, forward strand.
TGTTGATATGATTTATCGCCATAGTCGCATTCATCAGTGTCTATTTCTTCACCCGTTCCTCCTCCTGCATTTCTGAAAGTTAATTCCCTTAGTCTACCAATTTCAAGCATTGTATTGGGAGAATTATTGGCGTTAATAGAAAATATCTGATTGTTGCTGTAATTTGTATGACGAATAAATTTATCTTGAGTTAATTCCTTTCTGATAATTTTAACAGAAACAGGAGGAATAATTCGTTTCATTAATTGCTGCGTCATACAATCTTTTTCTTAAGTGAGTATACCAGTTTTTGTGTTTTTAAAGCCCAATACGAAGGACTATATGTTTTGTCAAATGAAAGATAAGAAATAGGTTCTCCAAATACAAGTGTAATTTTTTTTCCTTTTTGTTTGAAAAGTTCGTTTGGTAAGTAAAACATTTCAATATTTGATTTTATTCCAATAAATTTTCTGAAATTTGATAATCGGTAAAAGAAATTTGAATTTTGTGCATGAATATATACTGGAACAATATCACGTTTGTGCTTTGTTGAGAGATTAATAAAACTTTTTTTCCACTCAGGGTCCATTATTTCTCCTTTAATTTTTCTTGAAACTAAACCTGCGGGATAAAAAAGTACCTGAAATGTACTTTGAAAAACTTCATCAAATTTCCTTACAGCTTCTTTACTTTGTGCACCAAATAAATTTATAGGAACAAAAATAGGCTCGTAATTTTTAAGGTTTAACAAAACATCATTAACCATAAAACGAGATTCACCAAAATTTTCGTATACATTATCAATTAAACACATACTGTCAATTCCGCCTTGTGGGTGATTTGATACAAAAAGAAATTGTTTATCCTTTGGAATGTTTTCAATCCCTATTACTTCTTGTGAAATTCTAAAAAATTTAATTACAGCTCGAACAAAGTCAATTCCATATAAATTCTTATTTTCTTCAAGAAATCGATTTATCTCGTCTTGATGCAAAATTCTTTTAATATATCGTATTAAAAATCGAGGCAACGCCTTAGCCATACGAGGATTTTTACTTTTTATAATTGCCTCAATATCAATTTTTATTGCTTCGTTTTCTGTGGCTTTTTCTTGCATTATTATTTTCTGCATTTTATCTAATGGCAGTTTCAAAGGTAAGCAAACAAAAATTTAGTATGCAAAATCAGTCTTAGTTTTTCAATAAAAAATGAAAATTTGCAACTATCTGAATTTCAACTTGTAATTTTTGAAAACAAAAAAGTTATCAACATTGTGGGAAATAGTGGGGGAATTTGGTAGAAAGTGGGAAAAGATTTTTTATTTTTGAGAATTCAAATCACACAATGCTATGACCACGTTTATAGGCGATTATCCTTGTAAAGCAGATTCTAAAGGGCGAATCATGCTTCCTTCTGCCTTTAAAAAACAGATGGGCGGTACTGTTCAGGATAGATTTGTGGTAAAAAAAGATATTTTCGAAAAGTGCCTAGTTCTATACCCAATGGATGAATGGGAACGTCAAGTAAAAATGTTGCGAAGCCGTATTAATCAGTATAATCGTGACCATAATAAGTTCTTGCGTGAATTTTATAAAGGCACTGCTGAAATTGTTTTAGATGCAAACAATAGAATGCTTGTTCCAAGAAGATTGTTGGAATGGGCTGGAATCTTAACCGGTGATGTAGTGCTAGCAGGACAGGATGGAAGAATTTTAGTTTTAGATAAAGCAATTTACGAAAGCGGTAGCATGAACGAGGATGATTTTGCATCATTAGCTGAAAAAATTCTTGGTGGACCCTTGAACAACATTGAAGAATGACAGAATACCATACCCCCGTTCTTTTAAATGAAAGTATTGAAGGTTTAAATATCGATCCGGAAGGAATTTATGTCGATTTAACATTTGGCAGTGGAGGACATTCTGGTGAGATTTTAAAAAAATTAAAAGGAGGAAAGTTAATATCATTCGATCAGGACGAGGAAGCAAAGCAAAATGCAATAAACGATAAACGCTTTGTTTTTGTGCAAGGAAATTTTAGGTTCTTTAAAAATTTTTTATTGTATCTGGGATTTGAAAAAGTAAACGGAATATTTGCTGACTTAGGTGTTTCCTCTCATCATTTCGATAAAACCGAAAGAGGTTTTTCTTTCAGAAGCGAAGGTTTGTTGGATATGAGGATGAACAAATCTGCAAAATTAACAGCAGCTCATCTTGTAAATAATCTTGCAGCCGAAAAACTTTCAAATATTTTTTATGAATATGGCGAAATTCGGAATGCTCATCAGGTTGCAGGATTAATAGCAAAAGCCCGTAATATAAAGTCTATTGAAACTACTTTTGACTTATGCAAAGCTCTGGCTCCACTCACTCCAAAAGGAATTGAACACAAGTTTTTGGCAAAAGTATTTCAGGCATTAAGAATAGAAGTAAATGCGGAAATGGATGCTCTGCGTGAAATGTTAGAACAAACTCCAGAAATGATAGTATCGGGTGGCCGATTGGTAATTTTAACATATCACTCATTAGAAGATAGATTAGTAAAAAATTTTATGAGATCTGGAAATTTTGAAGGTAAAACTGAAAGTGATGTGTTTGGAAATGTTAATGGATTGCCGTTTAAAGTTTTTAATAATAAAGTTATTATACCAAGCGAAACAGAAATAAATCTTAATTCAAGAGCAAGAAGCGCAAAGCTTAGAATTGCTATTAAAAATGATTGAAGAAAAAGAAAATATTGAAGAAAAAGTAGAGGAAGAAGTGAATATAAATTCCGAAAATTCTAATAAAAAGGAAGCAGAAGGTACGCGTTCAAATCCTTTTAGAGCTTTTATGGATGGTTCATTGCTTTCCAAAGAAATAATAAGGAAACAATTTCCATTTGTGATTTTCTTGTCATTAATTGCAATTGGATTTATTGCAAATCGTTATCAAGCGGAAAAAATTGTTAGAAATACAGAATCTCTAAAAATAGAATTAAAAGAATTAAGAGCAGAACAAATTTCGGTAACTTCTGAATTAATGCAGTTAAGCCAACAAAGCGAAGTTGTGAAATTAGTTACAACAAATCAACTTGGACTTACAGAATCTGTTGACCCACCAAAAAAAATTATTGTAAAAGTTAAAGAATAAATGGCAGAACTCCGCAAAGACATATTATGGCGAATGGCACTTCTTTATATTTTAATGGGAGGTTTTGCTATTCTTATAATGGGGAGAATTCTTTATATACAAATTATTGAAGGAAAACAATGGAAATCTAAAGCCAATGAGTTAACAAAAAAAGATATTATAATTGAACCAATGCGTGGTGAGATTTATTCTGGTGATGGCAGAGTTTTGGCTAGTTCTGTCCCATTTTATGAAGTAAGATTTGATACAAAAGCAGAAGGAATAAAAAAAGAATATTTCAAAGCAAATGTTGATTCTTTATCAATTTGTCTAGCAGATCTTTTTAAAGATCAAACCGCAGCACAATATAAATCAATGTTAAAACTTGCATGGCAAACCGGTAGTCGATATGAATTAATAAAAAGAAAAGTAACATATTCTGAGCTTAAAAAAATGAAAAATTTCCCGATTTTTAGATTAGGAAAAAATAAGGGAGGTTTTATAACAATTCAAACTAGTAGAAGAGCAAAGCCATTTGGGATGCTTGCTTCAAGAACTATTGGATATGTAACAAAGGAAAGAGTAGTTGTTGGAATTGAAGGTGCATTCGATCAATATTTAAGAGGAAAACAAGGTGTAGAATTAATGCAGAAACTTGCTGGAAATATTTGGATGCCAGTAAATAATGGAAACGAAGTTGAACCACAAGATGGATATGATGTATTTAGTACTATTGATATTAATTTGCAAGATGTTGCACAAAATGCACTTTTAAAGCAGCTTGTTGCAAACAATGCCGATCATGGTTGTGCTATTTTAATGGAAGTAGAAACTGGCGATATTAAGGCGATTGCAAATCTTGAAAAATCAAAAGATGACCCAACAGGATATGCTGATAATTACAATTTTGCAATAGGAGAAAGTTCTGAACCTGGTTCAACTTTTAAGTTGATTTCTATGTTGGCAGCACTTGAAGAAGGATTTATTGATCTTGATGATACGATAAATACCGGTAATGGTATAACAACGTATTATGGCTCAAAAATGAAGGATTCACACGAAGGAGGTTATGGGAAAATTTCAGCTAAAACAGTTTTTGCTGTTTCATCAAATGTAGGAGTTTCAAAAATTATTACTCATTATTTTTCAAAAGAACCACATCGTTTTATAGATAGAATATATAAATTAAAATTAAACGAGAAACTTGGTTTAGATATTAAAGGTGAAGGAACACCATATGTAAAAGATCCTTCTGATTCAACATGGTCGGGCATTTCACTTCCATGGATTTCTGTAGGGTATGAAATAAGATTAACGCCTCTTCAAATATTAACAGTGTACAATGCTGTTGCAAATAATGGAAGAATGGTAAAACCAAAACTTGTAAAGTCGTTAAAATTCCGTGGAGAAACTATTAGAGATTATCCCGCAGAAATTATTGTTCCTTCTATATGTTCTAGCGAAACGCTAAAGAAACTTAAAATAATGTTAGAATGCGTTGTTGAAAATGGAACAGCAAAAAGCTTAAGAAGCCCATTATATAAAATTGCAGGAAAAACAGGTACAGCACAGGTAGCAAAAGGAAAAAGCGGATATAAAGATTTAAGTTATAAGGCTTCATTTGTTGGATATTTTCCAGCAGATAATCCTAAATATAGTTGTATTGTTGTGATTAATGATCCTGATTTTAAAACAACAGGTGCTTACTATGGCGGAGCTGTTGCAGGTCCGGTGTTTAAAGAAATATCCGATAAAGTTTATGCAACGAGTATTGACATTCATAAGCCATTAAATATTTCTTCAACCTTGGCAGGTAATTTTCCTTTAGCAAAAAACGGAAACAAACAAGATGTAGAAAAGATATATAAAACTCTCGGAATTGCAGCCAGAACAACTGCTATAACTTCCGATTGGGTTATGGTAACAGGAAATGAAAAAGGGATAATTCTTAAAAATACAATTATAAAACCAAATCAGGTACCTAATGTTATTGGGATGGGATTACGTGATGCTTTGTTTTTATTAGAGAATTGTGGTTTACAGGTTAAGCCAATTGGAAAAGGCACCATTAAATCGCAATCTATACCAGCTGGTACAAAATCATCTAATGGTCAAACAATTTATATTCAATTAGGATAACGTGAAAAAATTATCTGAAATATTGCAAAACATTCCAGTAGTCCAAATAATTGGAAACCCTGACGTTCCTGTTTATAGAATTTATATTGATTCACGTTGTATAACAAATAACTCAATTTTTATTGCAATTCGAGGCGCACAAGTTGATGGACATAGTTTTATTGAACAAGTAATAAAAGATGGTGCGAAAGCAATAATTTGTGAAGCTATTCCAGATGTAATAATGTCAGATGTAACATATGTTCAGGTTAGCGATACTACTTTATTAGCAGGACCTATTGCAGATTCTTATTATGACCACCCTTCATCTAAATTAAAAGTTGTTGGAATTACCGGAACAAATGGCAAAACAACTATTGCTACTTTGTTATATAAGTTGTATAGAAGAATGGGACAAAGATCAGGGTTAATTTCAACAGTTGTAAATTATGTTGACTCAAAATCTTTTGATAGCACACATACAACACCTGATGCAATTCAGATTCATAAGCTAATGTATAAAATGGTTGAGGCAGATTGTAGATATTGTTTTATGGAAGTAAGTTCACATGCTATTGCTCAACATAGAATTAATGGAATAACTTTTTCAGGTGGTGTATTCACAAATTTAACGCATGACCATTTAGATTATCACAAAACATTCGAAGAATATTTATCAGTAAAGAAGAAATTTTTTGATGATTTACCACAGAATACTTTTTCACTCACAAATGCTGATGATAAGAATGGAAAAGTAATGACACAAAATACAAAGTCAAAGATTAATACTTATTCACTTCATTCAATGTCTGATTTTAACGCATCAATATTAGAAAGTCATATTGATGGAATGTTGTTAAATGTTAATGGCATGGAAATGTGGACCAGATTAATTGGAAAATTTAATGCTAGTAACATTTTAGCAATTTATTCGACTGCAATTTTACTTGGAGCAGAAAAAGAAAAGGTAATGCTTGAATTAAGCGATTTAACTGCTGTTGATGGCCGCTTTGAATATTTCACATCCGCAGATGGATGTACTGCAGTTGTTGATTATGCCCATACACCAGATGCATTAGTAAATGTTTTGCAAACAATAAAACAACTTGTAACGAAAGAGAAAAAAATAATAACTGTAGTTGGAGCTGGCGGAAATCGAGATAAAACAAAGCGCCCAATAATGGCTAAAATAAGTGCTGAGTTAAGCGATAAAGTAATTTTAACTTCCGATAATCCAAGAAATGAATCAGCTGAAGATATAATTGCAGACATGAAAACGGGACTTGATGCAGAATTATCTAAGAAAGTTCTGACTATTGTTGACAGGAGAGAAGCAATACGTGCAGCATGTCAATTTGCATCAAAAGGAGATATTATACTAGTTGCAGGAAAAGGGCATGAGACTTATCAGGAAGTAAATGGTGTGAAAACACATTTTGATGACAGGGAAATAGTAAAAGAAATTTTTAACGAAAAGAAATAATATGCTTTATTACTTATTTTCATATTTAGATAAAATTGACTTCCCTGGGGCGGGAGTTTTTCATTACATCTCATTCAGGTCTGCAATGGCATTAATAACATCGTTAATAATATCATTGCTTTTTGGAAAGAAGATCATCAATTTTTTACAAAAAAAACAAATTGGAGAAGTTGTAAGAGACTTAGGTCTTGAAGGACAGCTTAAAAAACAGGGAACGCCTACAATGGGAGGTATTATCATTCTAGCTTCTATTATTATTCCTACTTTACTTTTTGCAAAAATACATAATATATATATTATTATTTTACTTGTAACCACTGTTTGGTTAGGTTTAATGGGTTTTCTTGATGATTATATAAAAGTATTTAAACATGACAAACAAGGATTAAAAGGAAAATTTAAAATTTTAGGTCAAGTGAGTTTAGGTTTGATATTAGGTCTTACTATTTATTTTAGTGGGGATATTGTTATTCGTGAAAAAGCAAGTAAAAGTATTGTTGAACCAACAACCGAAATAACAAAATCCACAAACACATTTGAAAGTCGGGCTGTTTATATGGCTAAAGAAGATATTAAATCAACAAAAACTACAATCCCATTTCTTAAAAATAATGAATTTGATTATAAATATTTTTTATGGTTTTTAAGTTCTGCCGCAAGAAATCAATGGGTTTGGGTAATTTTTGTTTTAGCTGTTATTTTTATTGTTACGGCAGTTTCTAATGGCGCAAATATGACGGATGGTCTTGATGGGCTTGCTACCGGAGTTTCTGCCATTATAGGAACCACTCTTGGCATTCTTGCATATGTTTCTGGTAATATAATTTTTGCCGATTACCTTAATATTATGTATATTCCATATTCGGGTGAGATGGTAGTTTATGCAAGTGCTTTTATTGGTGCTACAGTTGGGTTTATGTGGTATAATTCATATCCGGCTCAGGTTTTTATGGGCGATACCGGAAGTCTGGCAATTGGAGGAATTATAGCTGTATTTGCAATCTTAATAAGAAAAGAGATTTTACTTCCAATTCTTTGTGGAATTTTCTTTGTCGAAAATTTATCTGTTATGATGCAGGTAGGTTATTTTAAATATACAAAACGCAGATTTGGTGAAGGGAAAAGATTATTTAAAATGGCACCACTACATCATCATTATCAAAAGAAAGGTTATGTAGAACCAAAAATAGTTACAAGGTTTTGGATTATTGCAATAATGTTAGCTGTAATAACAATAGTTACATTGAAATTGAGATAATGAAAGAATTAATAGTCATATTAGGAGCAGGTGAAAGCGGAATCGGTTCGGCGGTATTAGCACGCATGAACGGTTTTGACGTTTTCATTAGTGATAATGGGACTATTAAACCTAAATATAAAGAGCTAATTGAAAAGTATAATCTTCCTTTTGAAGAAGGTGGCCATACTTTAAGTAAAATATTAAGTGCGGTAGAAATTATTAAAAGCCCTGGAATTCCAGAAAAAGCTGAAATTATTCAAGCAATTCGCAAAAAAGTAATTCCAATTGTTTCTGATATCGAATTTGCATCACGATATACAAATGCTAAAACAATTTGCATAACTGGAAGTAATGGAAAAACTACTACAACATTATTGTTATACCATATACTTAAGAAAGCAGGATTAAATGTAGGGGTTGCAGGAAACGTTGGGACAAGTTTCGCCTTAGAAGTCGCAGAAAAAAACTTTGAATACTTCGTTCTTGAATTAAGTAGCTATCAACTTGATGAGATGCACAAATTCAAAGCTGATATTTCAATACTTTTAAATATAACACCTGATCATTTAGATAGATACAATTATAATTTTCAAAATTATATTGATAGTAAATTTAGAATAACAAATAACCAGAAGGAAAATGAAACTCTTATTTATTGTTTGGATGATGAAGTAATCGTTAAAGAACTTAAAAAAAGAGATCTGAAATCACAACTGATACCCTTTTCAATAAAAGAAGAAATTGAGAATGGTGGTTGTGTAAAAGAAAATGAATTTAAAATAAACCTAAATAATAACCCCTTTAACATGTCAATACAAGAATTAGCTTTACAAGGAAAACACAATCAGTACAATTCGTTAGCGGCAGGTATTGCAGCACAATTATTAAGAATTCGCAAAGATGTAATTCGCGAATGTCTTATGGATTTTCAAGCTGTTGAACACCGATTAGAGAAAGTTCTGAAAGTGCGTGGTGTAGAATTCATAAACGATTCAAAAGCAACGAATGTAAATTCTACCTGGTATGCATTAGAGAGCATGAAAAAACCATTAGTATGGATTGTTGGTGGTGTTGATAAAGGCAACGACTATAGTCAACTTAGCGAACTAGTAAAATCAAAAGTAAAGGCAATAGTATGTCTGGGAGCAGATAATTCGAAAATTTTACAAGCATTTGAAGGATTAGATATACCCAAAGTTGAAACAAAATCGATGGTTGAAGCAATAAAAACCTCATTTTATCTAGCTCATGACGGAGATGTTGTATTATTATCCCCAGCATGTGCAAGTTTTGATTTGTTTGACAGCTACGAAGATCGTGGCAAACAATTTAAAAGAGCAGTAAGAGATTTATAAAATTTGAATTGATGAAAGCAGCTGTTGCAAAATTATTTAGGGGTGATGCAGTCATTTGGGGTGTGATTGCACTACTTTCTATTATTTCAATTCTTGCAGTATACAGCTCTACAGGTACACTCGCTTTTAAATATCAAGAAGGTAATACTCTTTATTATTTAACTAGACATGGTGCTTTGTTATTTCTTGGATTAGTAATTATTTTTATAACTCATAGAATACCGTTCAATTTTTATTTAAAGATCTCGAAATTATTATTGTATTTATGTGTACCACTTCTTGCATGGACTTTAATAAAGGGTACAAATTTAAATGAAGCATCTCGCTGGATGACGCTTCCTGGAACGGGAATTTCTTTTCAAACTTCTGATTTTGCAAAGTTTGCTTTAATTTTATATATCGCTCGTTTTCTTGCGCAAAATCAGGGTAACATTAAAGATTTTAAAACAGGTTTTTGGTCAATAATGGTATGGATTTTAATTGTATGTGGATTAATACTTCCAGCTAACTTTTCAACAGCTGCACTGCTTTTCGGAACTTCATTAATCTTATTGTTTTTAGGTAGGGTACAAATTAAATATATACTTTATGTTATTGGAATTGGAATTGCTGGGTTAGCAATTTTTATTTTAGTAATGGTTAATCTACCTGAAGAAAAACAAGGTAGAATAGGAACCTGGAAAAAAAGAATTGAGAATTTTGTTAGTGGACAAAGTGAAGAAAATTTTCAGGTTGAACAATCAAAAATTGCTATTGCAACTGGTGGGTTTTTTGGCAAAGGACCAGGTAATAGCACACAACGTAATTTTTTGCCACATCCTTATTCGGATTTTATTTTTGCAATAATAATAGAAGAGTATGGGTTAATTGTCCCGTTTGGAATTATATTTCTGTATATATTGTTATTTTTTCGAGCTGGTGTTATAGTTAGAAAATCGTCGAGTGCCTTTGCAGCATTTCTTTCTATGGGATTAGCTTTAAGTTTAATTTTTCAAGCATTTATAAATATGGCTGTTGCTGTAAATCTTTTTCCTGTAACAGGCCAAACAATGCCTTTGGTAAGTATGGGTGGAACGTCCATAATATTTACCAGTGCGGCTTTTGGTATTATTTTAAGCGTTAGTCAAAGTGTAACTAAAACTCCTGTACATGAGCAATCAGAAGCAAAATCTTAGGGTTATAATTAGCGGAGGAGGAACCGGAGGTCATATATTTCCGGCAATTTCTATTGCTAATGCATTAATGCAAAAAGATAGTAATACAGAAATTCTTTTTGTTGGAGCTGAAGGTAAAATGGAAATGGAAAAAGTTCCTGCTGCTGGATATAAAATTATTGGTCTTCCTGTTAGGGGTTTTCAAAGAAAACTTACATTTCAAAATATCTCTTTTTTCTATAAGTTACTTGTTAGCATAGTTAAAGCTAGAAAAATAATTAAATCTTTTAATCCTGATATAGTTGTTGGTGTAGGAGGGTTTGCTTCAGGGCCAATTCTTAGAGCAGCAACAAGAATGAATATACCAACTCTTATACAAGAACAAAATTCATATGCAGGTGTAACAAATAAAATATTGGGTAACAAAGTGAATAAAATTTGTGTTGCCTATGAAAATATGGAAAGATTTTTTCCAAAAGAGAAAATCGTATTTACTGGTAATCCAGTAAGACAAGATCTTATAGATACAACAGGGAAAAAGCATGAAGAAGCACTTTTGCATTTTGGATTACAAGGAAATAAAAAAACAATATTAGTTATTGGTGGTAGCCTTGGAGCAAGAACTATAAATAATAGTATAGAGGGTGGTTTATCTAAAATTGCAGAACACAAACTTCAATTAATTTGGCAAACAGGCAAAGAGTATATTTATAATGCTAAAGAGTCTGCAGCAAAATATAATAATGATGGTTTTAAAGTAATAGATTTTATATCTCGGATGGATTTAGCATATTCTATTGCAGACGTTGTTATATCCAGAGCTGGTGCAAGTACTATTTCCGAACTTTGTATTGTAAAGAAACCATCTATACTTGTTCCGTCGCCTAATGTTGCCGAAGATCATCAAACTAAAAATGCAATGGCATTATTCAAAAATGATGCAGCAATGATGATAACAGATGCAGAAGCACCAGAAAAACTTGTTGATGAGGTTATAAGGCTTCTTAAAGATGAATTTTTAATAAATGTATATCGAGATAATTGTGGGAAAATGGCAGTAACAAATTCTGCAGAAAAAATCGCTAACGAAATAATTTCAATAATTGAATCGCATCCATAATGAATTTGAAAAATATACATAATATTTATTTGTTAGGTATTGGCGGCATTGGAATGAGCGCTCTGGCAAAGTATTTTAAAATGCTAGGGTGTAATGTTGAAGGATATGACCGTACTCAAACTCCATTATGTATAGAACTTGAGCAGTCTGGAATTAAAATTCATTATGTTGACGACACGTTGTTAATTTCTTCTGCTTTTAAGGAAGTTTCGAATAATGAAAATATATTAATTATTTGTACTCCTGCAATTCCAAAGGATAGTGCTGAATTAAACTGGTTTATTAATAAAGGCTTTACTATAAAAAAAAGAGCTGAAGTACTTGGCGAAATAACAAGAACTTCTTCAACTATTGCTGTTGCAGGTACACATGGCAAAACTACTATTTCTACATGTATAGCTCATATATACACTCATTCGGGAGTTGGTTGTAATGCTTTTCTTGGTGGAATTTCAAAAAATTACGAAACAAATTTCCTACATAAAGAAAATTGCAATACAGTGGTAGTTGAAGCAGATGAATATGATCGTTCTTTTCTTCAACTGTCTCCATCATCTGCTATAATAACTTCTGTTGATGCTGATCACCTTGATATTTATGGAAGTTTTGAGAAAGTAAACGAAGCATTTTCTGATTTTACTAAATGTATAAAGTCTGATGGTAAACTTTTGTATAAAAAAGAAAGTTGTTTTATACCTCCTTCTATTAATGCAGAAGTTGCAACTTATTCAGTAAAAGAAAAAGCTGATTGTAGTATTTCAAATGTAACTCTGAGTAATGGTTTATTTACTTTTAAATTAAAAACTCCCTGGGGAAATATAGATAACATTACACCAGGAATTACTGGAATGTTCAATATTGAAAATGTAGTTGCAGCAGCATCTATGTGTTTGTGGGAAGGATTAACTCCCGAAAGTATTAAAGAAGCTTTAGCAACATTTACTGGTGTAAAAAGACGTTTTGACATTCAGGTTTCTAATGCTAGAAATATTTATATTGATGATTATGCTCATCACCCCGAAGAATTAAAAGCTTTTATTTCTTCAGTTAAAGAAGTTTATCCTGATAAAAAAATAACAGGAGTTTTTCAACCACACTTATTTTCTCGAACTCGCGATTTTGCTGATGCATTTGGTGTTTCTCTTTCGTTACTTGATGAACTTTATTTGTTAGAAATTTATCCTGCACGCGAAAAACCAATTGAAGGGATTACAAGTAAAACGATTTTTGATAAAGTTAACATTTCACATAAATATTTAAATACAATAGATGAACTTTTTCAGAAAATAAAAATAAATAAACCCGAGTTGTTATTAACTATGGGAGCTGGTGATATTGATCAATATATTGAACCAATTAAAAAAATAATTTTACGTTGTTTATGAAAAAAGCGGTGATTAAAAAAATAATTTCTATTGCAGTATGGTCTTTCTTTATTGCGGTATTAGTTATTTCTTTGGGCTTTTCTGAATCACAGCTTAAGAAAATAAAATGTACTGATATAGATGTTCAGGTAATTGATTCAACGGGATATGGCTTTATAGAGTCAAAAGACATTAAAGAATTACTTAACCAAAAGGGGTTTAAAATTATTGGTAACAATATAGAAAGTTTTCCGCTTAATAAATTCGAAACTGCAATAAGAAATCATCCATCTGTAAAATCAGCAGAAGTATATACCACTTTTGATGGTGTTTTGCATATTGAAGTTGAGCAAAGAAATCCAATTCTTCGAATTATTAATTATAATAATGAAAGCTATTATATTGATAATATTGGAAATTTATTTCCGTTATCAGATAAATATACAGCAAGAGTGTTAGTAGCAAATGGAAATATTAATGAACCATATAATTTACGTTATACAAAGAATGTTTCAACAGCCGAAGAAAAAGATGTGTTGGGAAGAAATATAATGATTGATGATCTTTTTGCTTTAGCAAAATTTATTGAAGCAGATAATTTTTGTAATTCATTTATTGAACAGATTTATATAAATGAAAATAACGAAATAGAACTTATTCCTAAAATCGGAAAATTTACAATCTTATTAGGAAGTATAGATGAAATGGAAGAGAAATTCGATAATTTAAAAGCTTTTATTCAAATAGGATTATCGCGTGAAGGGTGGAACAAATACGAAACAATAAATATTAAATATAAGAACCAAGTAGTTTGCACAAAAAAGATCGATTATGAACCAAATGAATGACATTATTTCGGCAATTGATATTGGCACAACAAAGATTGTTGCTATTATTGGGAAAAAAGAAACCGATGGGAAATTCCGTATTTTAGGAATAGGAAAAGCACCTTCAAAAGGTGTTAAACGTGGAAATGTTTTAAACATTGAAGAAACCGTAAATAGCATTAAATTGGCTGTTGAAATAGCAGAACAAAAAGCACAGTTAAAAATAACTGATGTATATGTCGGAATTGCTGGGCAAAATATTAAATGCATAAGAAACTCTGGTTATGTAAACCGACCAAGTTATGATCAGGAAATAACAGCTGAAGATGTTGAGATGCTAAAAGATGATCAGTATCGTATTGGATTAGAGCCAGGCGAAGAAATTATTCATGTGCTTCCTCAAAGTTATTCAGTTGATGGCGAAAATGGTGTAAAACCTATAGGTATTTGCGGAAAGCGTTTAGAAGGAAATTTTCACATTGTTATTGGAAAAACAATGAATATTAAAAACCTTAAGCGTTGTGTTGAAAGAGCTGGTTTACGATTAAAAAGTTTAGTACTTGAACCTTTGGCATCATCTTTTGCAGTATTAACAGAAGACGAAAAAGAAGCAGGAGTTGCACTTATTGATATTGGTGGAGGCACAACAGATCTTGCAATTTACTACGAAGGAACTATCTGCCATACAGCTGTTGTTCCTTTTGGTGGAAATGTTCTTACCGGTGATGTTAAATCTGCTTATAACATTTTAGAAAAACATGCAGAAGAATTAAAAGTTCAGTTTGGATCTGCTCTTGCTGAATCAACTGGTGATGATGAAATTGTAACTGTTCCAGGTGTTAGCGGGAGAAACGCAAAAGAAATTAGTCAAAAAAGTCTTGCCAATGTTCTACAAGCAAGGATGGAGGAAATAATTGGAGCTATTGAATTTCAAATAGAAAATTCTGGATACGCTGATCGTTTAGGTGCTGGAATGGTAATAACTGGTGGAGGTGCACTTTTAAAAAATCTTCCTCAACTTGTTTCATTTAAAACAGGTCATGAAATTAAAATTGGTTTCCCTATACAATATTTAACTTCTGATGTTAAGGAAGATGTAAATTCTCCGATGTATTCAACAAGCGTAGGGCTTATGATGATAGGAGAAGAGGAAATGCGAAAAAGCGGTAAGGCTTCTGTTGTTGATGTTATCGAGAAAGAAGAAGTTATGGTGCAGGCAAATATAAAACCGGATTTATTTTTTGAAGAAGAAGAAAAGGTAGAAAAACCAAAAAAGAAAGAAAAAAAGGAAAAAGAATCTAAAATAATGTTTGGAAAAAATAAGTTTTTTGAAAGTCTATCAACGCTATTTGACGATAAAGACACAAAAATTAACGAATAAATTAGAAACCCTAAAACCCAATAAATATGAATGAAGAAGATTTATTAACATTCGGATTCGCTTCCCAAAGACCTTCTATTATTAAGGTAATTGGCGTTGGCGGTGGAGGCAGTAATGCCGTTAATCATATGTTTATACAAGGAATTCGCGATGTCGACTTTGTAGTTTGCAATACCGATGTTCAGGCACTTGCAAAAAGTCCAGTTACGCATAAAATTCAACTTGGTCAAACATTAACAGAAGGATTAGGAGCTGGAAACCTTCCAGAACAAGGAAAACAAGCTGCAATAGAAAGCTTAAATGAAATTAATGGTTTGCTTTCTGAAAATACGCGAATGGTATTTATTACTGCTGGAATGGGCGGTGGCACTGGAACTGGTGCTGCGCCAGTAATTGCAAAAGCTGCAAAAGAGTTAGGTTTGCTAACAGTTGCTATTGTTACTATACCTTTCCGTTTTGAAGGTCCTCGTAGATTTAATCAAGCTATTGAAGGATTACGCGAATTAAAAGAGCATGTTGATTCGTTACTTGTTATTAACAACGAGAAGTTACGCGAAATATATGGTGATTTACCCGTTTCTGAAGCATTTGCAAAAGCTGATGATGTTTTAACAATTGGCGCAAGAGGTATTGCAGAAGTTATTACTGTACCTGGTCATGTAAACGTTGACTTTGCTGATGTAAGAACTGTTATGAGTGATAGCGGTGTAGCCATTATGGGAACTGGATTTGCTGAAGGTGAAAATCGTGCAATTGAAGCCATTAAAAAAGCTCTGTCATCACCTTTGTTAAATAATAACGAGATTCGTGGTGCTAAAAACATTCTGCTAAATATTACTTCTGGCGATAGCGAAGTAACAATGGATGAAATAGGACAAATAAGTGATTATGTTCAGGAGGCAGCAGGTTCAAAGGCAGATATGATATTAGGTAGTTGCAAAGACTCAACTCTTGGAAGTAAAATTTCTGTTACAATTATTGCAACTGGTTTTAGTTCTTCATCAATTCCTGAGCTTGGTTTTGCTCCAAAAGAAAAAACTAAAAATGTGCTTAATCAATCACATCATGAAGAACAAAAGGTAGTAAATCAAATATCTTCGCAGAAAGCTATAGAATTTGAAATTAATCAAAAACCAAAACAACAGGAAAATATAGTTGACCTTAATATTGAAACAAAACCTGAAACTTCCCTAACAAATAACGATAAAAAACATATACTTACTGATTTGACTAATTCAGAAAAAGTAGATCAACTTGAAAATATACCTGCATATTTAAGAAAACAAATTACAGTAGAAGATAAAAATTATTCTGCTTCATCTGATAAATCTAATTATACCATTTCAAAAAACAATAATGGTATTCAGTTAAAAGAAAACAATCCGTATTTACACGATAACGTAGATTAAATAAAAGATTATGTCACTTTTTGATCAAATAAGTAACGATATAAAAGCAGCTATGTTAGCTAGAGAAAGTGGAAAACTCGAAGCTTTACGTAGTATAAAAGCTGCTATGCTTATAGCAAAAACCGAAGGTGCAAATTCAGAAATCAGTCATGAAAAAGAGCTTTCAATAATCCAGAAACTCTATAAACAAAGGAAAGAATCGGCTGACATTTATTCAAAAAACAACCGTCAGGAACTTGCCGACAAAGAGTTATTTGAGGCGGACATAATACAGAAATATTTGCCAAAGCCACCTACTGAAGAAGAAATTAATGCCGTGTTGAAAGAAATTATTGAACAAACTGGAGTAAAATCTCCAGCAGAAATGGGTAAGTTTATGGGTCTTGCTTCTAAGCGTTTTGCAGGTGCTGTTGATGGTAAAATTATTTCTGAAAAGGTGAAACAATTACTTTCAAATATTTAGAGTTTAAAGAATTTCATTCTGTTGATTTAGGGTAAAGGCTGTCTTTTTATAAAGGCAGCCTTTTTAATTAAATGCAGATAGTATATGCTTAATAAAACAATGAGTTAAATGTGTTTTTCATTATTAAAGTATGTCGAAACAAATTAATGTTAAATGAAAAAAATAAAACCCTAACAAAAATTGTTAGGGTTTTATTTTAGTGAAGTAAAATACAACACCATTTTTATTATTTTGTTTTATTCATAAACAAAAGATCCTAATTTAAAGCTTTTGCCATCTTGAGCATATGAAACATAACGTTTACCAACTTTAGCTATTAACCTAGGAACAATAACGTATTTTGCATCTTCATTTTTAAACATTGGATATTTTTCATAGCTTCCATCGCTATATAAAGTTGCTAGTACAGCTTGACCTTTAGGTGTTAAAACAGGGTTGTTTTTTAATTCTTTTGTTTTAATAGCTGACTTGTTTTCAAGGTTAGATCTGTTATCGTCAAAAATTATTTTTAGTTTGTTTGCATCAACAAAAGAAGCAATTGAATGATAGTAACCTTTGTCGTCTGAACTATTTTGATTTTTAGGAATTCGAATCTGCCAATCTAAAACTCCTTCTTTTGTTACGCCACTAACTAATAGGTCATTATAGTAATAGTAATCGATTTTTGTTTCTTGTTTTGTTCCAGGTGCTATTATTGTAGTTGATTTTGTGTATTCTTGCTCAGCAATAAAAGCAAAACCACCATTCTCAAAGAAAAACATATCTCTAATCATATAATTAAAATACTGATCAGCAGTTTCGCCATTTCTTTCTTGACTAAATTCAGCCATAAGTTCTTTACTAAAAAGTTTTATCGATTTTTTAGGGTCCATTACTTCTGCTTTTAAAGTTCTAGGATTTATTTTTCTAAAAAAAGAACCCGAAAATTCGTTAGCTATTTTAACAGTTTTATTGGCAAAAAATCCAGTAATAACAATGTCATCATTTTTGTCTAACCCAAATATTACATGTGTAGGAGTGTATTTGTCAACTGTTATAGGAAAAGGATGGAATTCTTTTTTCTTTACAGTATAAACTAACATAGTGTAATCAAAAGCAGGTCCTGTTGACGCTTTCTTTTTATCTGCAATTCTCTCTAATTTTATTAACATGCAAATATCTCCAAACTTTGAAACTTTAGATTGAATTACTTCAAATGCTCTATCTTTCAATGGCAATTCTAATGAGCAATTAACTTCTTCAACAAGATCAGAATTAATAATTTTAAAATTATGTGGTTCGGCATTATAAAGTGCAAAAGTATTATGAAAATTAAGCATGATTTTACCAGCATCGGTTAATTGAAAATTAAATCCATCGGTATTTGAATTACTAACAGGTATACTTCCAATTTCTTTAGGTTTATTTTTAAGAGCACCTTCATTGTTTAAATAAGAAACGTATAGTACTTTACGACTTCCGTTAGTTATAGAGCTGAATATGATCAGTTTCCCGTTTAGATAATAAAGATTCTCATAATGAGAAGGCGTTCCACCAACAGTGGGCATTAATATTTGATTAGTTGATTCGCGAGCATTTGTTGTAGCTGAGAAATATTCTAACCATAAATTTTCTTCATTTACACCAAAAATACTTTCACTACGTATAGCAAAAAAGCCTTCTTTATCTGATCCGATTATTTTCTGATACCAGTTATTTTTTGGAAGGTCGTACGATTGTCCCCAGTCCATTTCAAGGGTTTGGGCAAACGAATTTGAACTTGTAAAAGCCAAAGTTAACAAAGTGAAAAATGTTACTGCTTTCATAGTTGAGAATTTTTAAAGTTAAATCGATTAAATTTTTTACGAAAGTATAAAAAATCTGAAATAAATTTCATTTTTTTCAATATTTCATGTATTTCTTTCTTTATTTGCTAATTGTCCGCATGCCGCATCTATATCTTTTCCTCTACTTCGCCTTAGTTTAACATTTAAATTTTTTGCAAACAGAGTTTTCAAAAATAGTGCCGTGTTCTCTGATGTTGATTTTTCAAAAGGTAAGTCAGCAACAGGATTGTATTCAATAACGTTTACTTTACTTGCAACATGACTACAGTAATTTATTAAAGCTTTTGCATCGTTTAAGCTATCATTTATTCCTTTAAGTAAAAGATATTCAAAAGTTACTTCTTTTTTTAAAGTAGCAGTGTAAAATTTAAGGGCTTGGGCAATACGTTCTAATGTGTACTTGTTTGCAACAGGCAATAATTCTTGTCTAACAGCTGGATTTGCAGTATGAAGTGAAAGTGCAAGATTTACTTTAATATTATCTTTTGCCAATTGCTCTATTTTATCGGGAATTCCTGCTGTAGAAATAGTTATTCGTTTAGCTGAAAATCCCATTCCTTTTTGGGAAGTTATCCAATTTATTGCTAAAATAACATTATCGTAATTTAACAGAGGTTCTCCCATTCCCATAAAAACAATATTTGTTAACGGCAAATCATATTGTTTTTGAGATAGTTCTGCTAATAAAAAAGCTTGATCAAATATTTCACCCGCTGATAAATTTCTACTAAAACCAAATTGTCCTGTTGCGCAAAATTTACAACCCAAAGCGCATCCAACTTGAGATGAGATACATGCGGTGACTCTTTTGTCTGAAGGTATTAATACTCCTTCAACTGATTGGCTATCAAAAAGTGTAAATGCTACTTTTATAGTGCTGTCATCAGAAAATTGTTGAGTAGTTATTTTAGCAGCGTCAATAAAAAAGTTTTTAGACAATGTCTCTTGAAGATTAGGGGATAAATTTTTCATTTTATCAAATGAAGTAACCCTGTATTTCCATAGCCAGTCGGAAATTTGATTGGCTCTGTATGGTTTTTCTCCATTTTTTTCTAGAAATTCAATGATTGAATCTGATAATACTGATCTGATATTTTGCATGGGTCAAATTTAATTCAATTTTTAATTACTCTTAATTAAAAAAATGCTTTGTAAAATCTTTTGAAAACGCTTATTTAATGATTTAATTTGTAAAATTTTTGAAGTTTAATTAACTATTATTTTAAAATAATGATAAAAAGAATTCTAGTGTTCTTTGTTGCCTTGTTTATTGCTTTTGCAAATACTGCGAAAGCTGATGAAGGTATGTGGATTTTGTCTCTTATAAATAAAAATTACGATGATATGAAACGTCAGGGGTTTAAGTTAACTACTGACGATATTTATAATATAAATAAGGCAAGTTTAAAAGATGCAATTTGTGGGTTGAGCAATGAAAGTTATCCAATGGGATTTTTCTGTTCTGCTGAAATTGTTTCTTCGCAAGGTCTTTTATTTACAAATCATCATTGTGGTTTTGAGTCGATACAGAGCAATAGTTCTATAGAGCATGATTATTTAACCGATGGTTTTTGGGCTTTTACAAAAGATCAGGAACTTTCAAATGAAAGCATGTGTGCTTCATTTTTAGTAAGAATTGAAGATGTATCCGATAGAGTATTAAAAGATATTACCGAAGATTTTTCATTTGAGAAACGACAATCAGCAATTGAAAAAGCAATAAAAGAAATTGAAAAAGAGGCTGTTAAAGAAAAAGGTTATAATGTAGAAGTAGTTGATATGTTTGCAGGAAATCAATATTTTTTATTTGTTTTTGAGACTTTTAAAGATATTAGATTAGTTGGTGCTCCTCCATCTTCAATAGGTAAATTTGGTGGAGATACCGATAACTGGATGTGGCCTCGACACACTGGAGACTTCTCAATTTTTAGAGTTTATTCTGGACCTGATGGAAAGCCTGCCAATTATTCAAAGGATAATATTCCATATAAACCAAAACAGTTTTTACCTATTTCTTTAAAAGGTCAAGAAAAAGGAGAGTATGAAATGGTTATGGGATTTCCTGGTACTACAGAAAGATATTTAACTTCATTTGGAGTAAAAGAGCAAATGGAAGTTTTAAATCCCGCTACAATTAAAATCCGTACTGCAAAACTTGAATTGATGAGACAAGATATGGATGTTTCTGATAAAGTTAGAATTCAATATGCTTCAAAATATGCCGAATCTGCAAATTATTGGAAATATTTTATCGGACAATCAAAAGGATTAAGGCGTTTGGATGTTGTTGGCAAAAAACAGATTCTTGAAAAACAATTTACAGAATGGTTAAATAAAACTCCTGAAAGACAAAAATTATATGGAAATGTACTTTCTACAATTGAAAAGTCTTATACTGAAAACAAAGAAAAATCTTTAGCATTTCAATATGTTTCTGAAGCTTTATTTCAGGGAGGTGAAATTATTGAATTTCCATTGTCGGCAATACAACTTTATCAAGCTTTATCGGCTTCTCAACCAGATGAGTCTGTTGTAAAAAATATTGTTGAAGATTTACGCACCACAGGAAAAACATTTTTTAAAAACTACAATGTATCAACTGATAAAAAAATATTTATTGCTTTATTAAAAATGTATTACGAGGATCTTCCTCAAACATACCATCTAGAAATATTTTCAACTATACAGGATAAATATAAAGGCGATTTTAATCGCTTTGCAGATGAGCTATTTAAAAAATCAATTTTTGCAGATGAAAAACGATTTAATGCATTTTTAGATAAGCCTTCATTAAAAGTTCTTGAAAAGGACTTGGCCTATAATATTTCAAGGCAAGTTGTTATGGAGTATTATAGTTTAAATGACATAGAAACTAACGCTGCTCTAAATGCAAAGAGATTATTTGAAAAAGGAATTATGGAAATGCAACCAGATAAACTTTTTTATCCAGATGCAAATTCTACTATTCGTTTAACTTATGGCACTGTTGGAGATTATAAACCTGCTGATGCAGTTGATTATCATTATTACACAACACTGGCTGGCATAATGGAAAAAGAAGATCCTAAAGTTGATGAGTTTGTTGTAGCTCCAAAACTTAAAGAACTTTATAATAAAAAAGATTTTGGTCAATATGCTTCTTCTACTGGTGAAATGCGAGTTTGTTTTACAACTAATAATGATATTACAGGAGGTAATTCTGGAAGTGCGGTTATTAATGGAAATGGTGAACTTGTAGGTATTGCTTTTGATGGTAACTGGGAAGCTATGAGTGGAGATATTGCTTACGAAAACACTCTGCAAAAATGCATAAATGTTGATATTCGTTATGTGTTATTTGTTATTGATAAATATGCCGGTGCAAAAAATCTTATTGACGAAATGAAATTAGTAAAATAATTTTTTAAGATTTGAAAAAAATGAATACTCTATAATATCGGCATTTTTTATAACTTTACGTCAAATTATTTTATATGTTAGAGTTACATTTAAATTTTCGTGAAATTTTCTCTGCATTTATGGTTTTATTTGCAGTAATAGATATTACAGGTTCTTTACCTATAATTATTGATTTAAAACAAAAACATGGTAAAATTGATGCACTTAAAGCAGCTTCTTTTGCTTTGGGCATAATGTTAATGTTTTTCTTTATTGGAGAACCATTACTTGGAATTTTTGGAGTAGACATTTATTCTTTTGCTATCGCCGGCTCATTAGTTGTGTTTTTTGTTGGACTTGAAATGGTTTTGGGAATTGATTTTTTTAGAGGAAGTACGCTTGATGGAGTAAGTATTGTTCCAATTGCATTTCCATTAGTTGCCGGAGCTGGAGCAATAACTTCTATGCTTTCTTTAAAAGCAGAATATCATGCTGCGAATATTTTAATAGCATTGGTCTTAAATATGATTATTGTGTATATTGTAGTAAAATCTGCAGAGTGGTTTGAGAAAATTATTGGTAAAGCAGGAATTATGATTTTAAGAAAATTCTTTGGTATCATTTTGCTTGCTATTGCAATTAAATTATTTTTAACAAATACGGGAATTCATATAAGTACACATTGACATTTAAGTTTTCCCTTCAACTGGTATTGCCTAGTTATAGCAATTTCTTGCTTTATGGCATGTTTTTACCGCCTCTTTTAGCTAATTTAAGTGTATGGGAACTCATATATTATGTTAGGTGATTTAAGTCTTGTTTTTAAAGCTTCTTTTGATTATTTTTACCAAAGCGAATTAATTTTTTAATGAAAAATATTTCACTAATATTTCCGCTGTGTTATTTTAAAACTTGCTTATTTAGTCTGTTCTTATTTTTTTCAGTAATAAGTTTTGCGCAGGATTCTTTACGTTTAAGGTTTAATCATTATTCATCAGAAGATTTAAAAGTAGTAAAAGGTCTTTCTCAAAATTCAGTTAATTGCATTTTACAGGATAAAAAAGGATTTTTATGGTTTGGAACCTGGGATGGCTTAAATCGGTTTGATGGTTTAAATTTTGTTATTTATTTACCTGGATTAAAAGAAAGTAAACAGAATCTTGGTAATCAAACTATTCGTTCAATATTTGAAGATAAAAAAGCAAATTTGTGGGTAGGAACTGAATGGGGATTAGCTTTATTAAACAGAAAAACACAACAATTTACTAAATATACCTCAAATATAAATGATCCAAATTCAATTCATTGTGATACCATTAATTGTATTAGTGAGGATAATGAAGGATTAATCTGGGTTGGTACAACAAATGGAATAAGTGTAATTAACAAAGTTACTGAAGAAATAAAAAATTATTCAAAAAAAAATAGTTCTATTTCTAGTGATTCAATTTATCAAATTTTTCAGGATAATTCAGGATTGATTTGGATTGCAACTGAAAACGGGTTAAATTGTTTTGATAAACAAAGTGAAAAATTTATTAAATATTTTACTGTTCCAAATAATTTAAATTCAATTTGCGGTAATCAGGTATATTCAATTATTCAAGATAATCAATCTAAACTTTGGTTTGGCACAGCAAATGGTTTAAACTCTTTTGATAAAGAAAAAAATATATTTACACGTTTTATAAACAATAATAATGACAACAATTTTATTAAAAACAATATTGTAACTAGTTTGCTTGAAGACACCAAGGGTCATTTTTGGGTAGGTACATTTGGCGGAGGGTTAAGCCTGTTTAACAAAGAAACTGGGAGTTATTTCAGCTATAAAAATAATCCAAGTGATCAGTTCAGTGTAACAAATAATTTTATTACTTGTTTATATGAAGATAAAACAGGAATTATATGGATAGGTAATGCATATAAAGGAGTAGATAAAATAGATCCAAATTATTTTTCTTTTGATGTTTATCGTCATATTCCTTATAACAAGAATAGTTTATGTAATAATATTGTATGGGCTGTTTATGAAGATGAAAATGAATTGTTATGGATTGGAACAGCCGAAGGTTTAAATATTTGGAACAGAAAAAAAAACATATGGATGCAATTTGTTAATGTGCCAGGTAATAATAAAACATTTTCTAGTAACAATATACGGTCAATATTTAAAGATAAAAAAGGGAATATGTGGATAGGAACTGATGATGCTGGTATTGACCGAATAAATACAAAAACTGGTGATTTCACAAATTTTTCAAACGACAAAAAAAATATTAATTATTTATGTGATAATACTGTCTGGAATATTTTTGAAGATAATTTAGGATTTATTTGGATTGGAACTTCAAATGGTCTTGCTAGGTATATTCCAAAACAAAATACATTTAAGTTTTATTTTAATAACAATTTAGATAATTCCAGTTTAAGTAATAACCTAGTTTATCAAATATTTCAGGATAGTAAAAATAATATATGGATATCAACAAGTAATGGACTTAATCTTTATAATCCTAAAAAAGATAATTTTAAAATATTTAAAACAAATAATAAACAAGGAACTTCAATTAATAATAATACCATTTTTTCAGTATATGAGGATGAATATGAAAATCTTTGGATATGCACTATGGGTGGAGGTTTAAATAAATATGATATAAAAAATAATAAATTCACATATTACACAGATAAAGAAGGACTGCCAAATAATGTTGTATATTCAGTTGTTCCCGACAAGTCAGGTTTCTATTGGTTAAATACAAATCATGGTTTATGTCGTTTTAATCCAATAAATGGTGCATGTGTAAATTATGACGTTAAGGACGGATTGCAAAGCTATGAATTTAATGGTGGAGCTAAATTGAGAACAAAAAGTGGAGAAATATTTTTTGGTGGAATGAATGGATTTAATCTGTTTTCCCCTGAAGAAATCCCAAATAATCAAACTCCTCCTATTCCAGTTATAACAAGTTTCAAAATATTTAATGAATTAAATTATCGGGAGTATTTTAATGGCGATACAATAGAGTTAAATTATTCAGACAATTTTTTTTCTTTCGAGTTTGCTTCACTTGATTTTTCAAAAGGTGCCAATCTTTTTTACGAATTTAAATTAAGTAATGTAAATAGTACCTGGATTAAAACTGATTCAGATCATAGACTTTCTGAATATACCAATATTGAACCTGGTATCTATAAGTTTAAAGTAAGAGCATCATCTACAAACTATTTTGGCGATTCAAAAGAAACAGTTATTATTTTAATTATTAAACCACCATGGTGGAAAACTTGGATTTTTCGCATTGCTATAACAATATTTATTTTATTATTAATTGGTTATATAATTAGAGTTCAGTATAACCGTATTCGTCAAAAAAACGAAATTGAAAGAACAATGCTTGAAATGGAGAAGAAAATTTTCGAAACAGAACGTAAAGCATTAAGACTACAAATGAATCCTCATTTTATTTTTAACACATTAAATGCAATTCAATATTTTATTTTTCAAAATGATAAATTGTCAGCCAATAAGTATATTTCAATGTTCTCAAAACTTATTCGCCAAATTCTTGTTAATAGTCAACAAAATACAATATTATTAAAAGATGATTTAACCGCTCTTGATTTATATGTGGAGCTTGAATTACTTCGCTTTGAAAACATGTTTGATTTTAAAATTTCTGTTTTCCCTGATGAAAGTATTTTAGAATATCAAATTCCATCAATGATACTCCAGCCCTATGTTGAAAATGCAATACGGCATGGTTTAATTCATAGAAAAGAAAAAGGATTATTGCAAATTGTTGTTAGAAAAGAAGAAGAAGGAAGAATTCTATGTTTAATTGAAGATAATGGTATAGGTCGCGAAAAAGCCGAAGAAATAAGACAAAAAACAAAACCCGACCACCAATCACTTGGGATACAAATTACAGAATCGCGTTTGCGATTAATTAACAAGCTGTATGGTAGCGAAATGTTTATAAAAACAGTTGACCTTAAAGATTCACAAGGTAATGCATTAGGAACAAGAGTAGAATTAAGTATTCCTGTTTTAGAAAAAACAAATAACATATAAATTATGATCAAGGCTGTAATAGTTGATGATGAAAAAAAATCGGTACAAACAATGTCATTAATGTTAAATGAATATTGTACTGATGTTGAAGTAGTAGGTTTTGCACATTCTGCTATTGAAGGAGCAAAGGAAGTTATTTGTAAAAAGCCAGATCTTTTATTTCTTGATGTTGAAATGACAGGCGGAAGTGGATTTGATCTTTTAGAAAGTTTGCCCGAAAGAAATTTTAAAGTAATATTTGTTACAGCGCATGATCATTATGCATTAAAAGCAATTAAATTTCATGCAATTGATTATATTTTAAAACCAATAGATGTTGAAGAACTAAAAAGTGCTGTTGCAAATTTTAAATCACAAATAAGCGATATTTTAAAAGTGCCATCTGATATTGAAAGACTGCTTGAGCATATGAAAGTTCAAAGAGTTAAAAAGGTAGTATTGCCTACGGCAAATGGAGTGGAATATATTTCAATAGACGATATTTTATATTTAGCGGCAGATCGCAGTTATACAATTATTTACTTAAAAAACAATAAGAATATTCTTGTTTCAAAAGGATTAAATGAAGTGGAAGAACAATTTCCATCTGAAGACTTTTTTAGAATTCATAAATCGCATTCTGTAAATCTTGCATTTGTAAAAAAACATTTGAAGATAGATGGTGGTATAGTCGAGTTAACCGATGGAACCAAGCTTTATATTGCAAGAAGCAAAAAAGATGAGTTCGCAATTGCAATGCAAAAATTTCTTTAATTATTCTTTCGCTTTTCCCTCAGAGTCTCCTGCAAGGGATTCTGAGCATTTCGGCCCTCTTTTTTTCCCTACGGGATTCTGAGCATAAAAACCTAAACAGAGTTATTAAACGCAAATGTTTGATAAGTTTTAACTTTAACCCACATAACCCAAGTAAAAAACAATTAGGTTTGATCTGAAATATTTTATACTATGGGCAAAATAGCTCGAAACATAATTTTACTTCTTCTTGCATTAATTATAATTTCGGGTTCGGTTATAAGTTATTTTTATTTTAACAAAGAAGAAATTGTAGTAACTCAATTATTAAAAGCAGTGCCTACCGATGCTGTTATTGTAATTGAGTGTAAAAACGCTAGCACTTTTTTTAATCACCTTCAAACAAAAAGTAACGTTTGGAATTTGTTAATTCAAATTCCCGAAATTGCTGAAATAAATTCTAAGGTTACTTGGCTCGATAGTCTTTTTATCCATTCAAAAGATTTAAATGCTATTTCTGCTAAGGGGCCTTTAGTTGTTTCTATTCACCTCTCAGGAAATAAAAGAAATGAAAGTTTGTTTATAATGAATTTTGGTTCTTTTATTACAGAGGAAAAGGTTAAGGCTTTTTTGAAAAGTGAATTCGGAGATAGTATTAAAATTTCTGAAAGAAATTATAACGATGCATTAATGTACAATACCGAACTCCCTGAAAATGCTAAAATCAAGAATTTTAGTTGGGCAATGCCACAAGGAGTTTTTGTTTTTAGCGAATCTTCATTACTAGTTGAAGATGCTATTAGGCAATTAAAATCCGATTACTCGTTGTTAAATATTTCTGGATTTAGAAAAGTTTTAGAAACAGCAGGTAAAAATGTTGATGGAAATATTTATATAAATCATAAAGCATTTTCTCCTTTTGTTGCTGTTCAGCTTGCAAATTGTTATCAGAAATCTGTTTCGTCTTCAACAAATATTGCAGATTGGAGCGAAATTGATTTTCACGTAAAACCGGATATGTTTATGTTTAATGGTTTTACTTATCCTGGCGATTCTATTGCCAATTATATGAATATTTTTATGAGTCAGGAACCTCAAAAATTTTCAACTTCTGAGGTAATGCCAGGTGATGTTTATTCTTATGTATTTTTAGGTATCAGCGATTTTAAAAAATATTTAACAGATTACAAAAATTATTTAGAAGCAGGTGGTAAAATAAACTCATATAACAAGGAGATTGATATAATTAAAAAAAATTATCAGATTGATATTGAGGCTGCTTTTGGTAGTTTAATTGATGGAGAAGTGGTTATGGCTTTTGCCGATAATCAGTTATCGGTAAAGGATACCACAAAATCAGAGTATGTTTTTATAAAAACAAAAAGTCGAAGTATAACCGAAGAAGGAATGACTTTATTAATGAATAAAATTGCTAAAATCCAAAATCGAAAACCAGAATCATATAAATCTTTATGTGTTATTGATGACGAAACCTCTTTCCCTATGTATTCATTGCCAATTAAAAATATTGGAGGTTTACTCTTTGGGAATATATTTGATAGAGTTCCTACTTCTTATTTTACTTATTTAGATAATTATCTTGTATTTAGTTCCTCAAAGTTAGCTTTAACAAAATTACACCACTCTTATTTACTTAAAAAAACACTCGCAAATGATGGCTTTTATCAGAGTTATACTGAGAATTTGGATTCAAAAAGTAATTTCCTTTTTTATATTGATTTATCCAGAGCAAAGGATTTTGCAGCTGGTTTTTTAAATAAAAATTTAGCCGAAACATTTAACACAAATTTTGAAGTTTTAAAAAGACTTGATGCAATCTCATGCCAGATGAATGTTTCAAGAGGGATGATTTATAATAGTATTATAATAAAGTATAATCCCGAGGCAAAAGAGAAAACTCATACTGTATGGGAAAGTCGCTTAGATTCTACAATATCGCAAAAACCATATTTTTTAATTAATCATTTAACAGAAGAAAAAGAAGTTTTTGTGCAAGATGACGGACGTACACTTTATCTTATTAATAGCACAGGCAGAATACTGTGGAAAAATAATATTACCGAAACAATTATGAGTGATGTTTTTCAGGTTGATGCTTTTAAAAATAAAAAACTTCAATACCTTTTTAATACAAGAAATTACATCTATTTAATTGATAGGAATGGTGATTATCTTGATCGTTTTCCAATTAAGTTACAAGCTCCTGCAACAAATGGTATAAGTATTTCAGATTTTGATGGTAAAGGAAATATAAGAATATTTGTAGCTTGTTCTGATAAAAAAGTATATTGTTATACTCCAGATGGAAATTTAGTAAAAGACTGGAAATTTGAACAGACTGATAATTTTGTTTGTCAGCCAATTCAATTTTTCAAAGTAAAAGATAAACAATATGTAGTATTTGCTGATACTTTAAAGTGTTACTTCCTTGACAAAAAGGGAAAAGAGATATTAAAATTAAAAGAGTATTTTCCAAGGAATAAAAATAGTCGTTTCTTCTTTGAACCGAAAAATCCTGAAACAGAAGATAGAATTGTCACAACAACAGTTGATGGTGGTATAAGATATATTTATTTTGATGGTACTATCAAAAAATTAACAATTGACAAATTTTCACAAAATCATTTTTTCGATTATCGTGATATGGACGGTGATGGATATTGCGAATTTATTTATTTGGACGAAGATGAACTTTCGATATTTAACAGATTAAAAAAGAAAACTTGTTCTTTTGGCTTGCCAGAAACTTCTACGTTTAGGCCTGTTTATTATGAGTTTCCGGGTGCTAAACATAAAATAGGAGTTGTTTGTAAAGAAAGTAACAAAATATACTTAATAGATAAAGATGGTAATTTACCAAAAGGTTTTCCACTTGATGGAGGTACACCTTTTAGCGTAAGTCATTTTAATACCACAGGTAGAATGTATAATTTAATTGTAGGAAATAAAGATGGTTTCTTATATAATTACGAAGTTTATTAAGCAGTTATCTTTTTCTATTCTAATTGTAAAAGATTTTTTAAGTTAGTTATTAGCTTTACCACTTCTTAAAAATAAAGAATACTGCAAGTACCATAAATGCAAATCCAACAATATAATTCCATTTTAAACTTTCGTTTAAATAGAGTACTGCAAAGGCCGAAAATACTACAAGACCTATTACTTCCTGAATGGTTTTTAATTCAAAAGCATTAAACTGTCCATACCCTACTCTGTTTGCTGGAACCATAAAACAATATTCAACAAAGGCAATAAGCCATGAAATAAGTACAACTTTCCACAGTGTTACATCTTTAAATTTTAAATGACCATACCATGCAATAGTCATAAAAATATTTGAAACAGTAAGTAATAGGATGGTCCACATAATTTAATTTTTAAGTAAAGATAAATGTAATACCGATATATTTAAAACGCACAGGTAGTTTGCGTTTTAGTTTAGGTAAAATACGCATCTAAAAATCGTTTTGTAAGTCGTTTAATTGTTGTTATATTTAATAATTATTTAATTATTATGACTTAAAACATATTTAATCTATGGTAAAATTCATAAAAAAGTTATAATTTGCCTTTTTATTTTAAATTAAATAGTACTCTTTTAAAAAACCAAACTTATTAACTTACAGAAAACTGTAATGAAAATATTTCTCTTATGTAATGTCTTATTCTATTTGACTTTTCTGTCATATAGTCAAACTGCTGATACATTAAAATCTAGTAAGCCTAAACCATTTCTTATTCCCAATACAAAAATATTAATAACTCCTCCGGCACATTTTAAATTTGTTGAAAAAATCAACGGATTTATACATATTGGAAGTTCAGCATCAATTACCGTAACATCTGTTGAAGGAACTTCTTATCTTCAGGTAACTGATGGTCTTACTTCTGACTATTTTAAAACTCAGAATGCAATATTGGTTTCTACTGAGGATGTGAAAACGAGTAATGGAGTTGATGGCAAATTGTACACACTTAGCTTTACTACTATATCAAAAGATACCACCAAAAAAGTTCTTCAGTTTGAAAGAATGATGCTTTTTACCGGTGATTATCATAATACAATATGGTTAAATGCCAGCTATCCTTCTGTATTAAAAAAATTGCTTTATCCCGCATTGAAGGAAAGCTTGTTAAGCGTTAAATTTAATGAAACAAAAGAATAATAAATGAAGGTGTTTACCCGTATATTATTTGTTATTATTCTGACTGTTAGTCTGAATTTCGCGAGCGAAGCACAGACTTATATTATTACTCACGATATTCCATATTCTACAGAAAATCAAAATATGTGGGGACCAAACGGAAGTCCTTTTAATATAAATGTAAATATTGATTTATTCCATATTGCTTTTGATACAGTTGTTTCTGTTGGTTATATGGATAATATTCTTGGTGAGCCTGTTGGCGCAATGATTGATATTGATACTTGGTTTGAAGTTGGTTCTACATTTGATATGCATGGGTGGACAACGGGCTGGTTAGATGTTGATTATCCGGTTGAGGTTAATTTAGAAGTTCCTAATAATTATACTTTTAATCCTGGTGAAATAGTTACCATACATTCAAATTACGAGGTGCAACCTGGTTGGGAATTGTATTCTCATTTTCCTCAGGCTGGTGTAATTTCTTTGGATTTAGATTTTGGTTTTGGTTTAGATGTAGATGCATATGTGTGTTTGCTGGGTTGTGATAGCATTAATATTATGAGTATTCAGGTACCAACTGATTCAATTGTTATTTTCTATTTGAATGGATTGACAGGAGAAACAATTTATCCTTGTGCCGACCCATCTAGCCCTTTGGGTTTTGGTTTCTGCCATGATACAATTTTGCCAATTACTTTTAATAATTTATTTGGAATTGGATTGAGCGGGTGGATAACTTTACCATATATAGAAACTACAGATTGGTTAGATAATTCTGATCAATGTCATCAGATTCTTGGAGCAAATGGCGACAGCACATATATGAATTTAGATATAGATATTATTCAGTTTTTATCCGCTGTTGCTGGATTAATCCCACCTCCTCAAGGCCCTGCAATTCAGCAATTCTTAGCAATGCTTAATGGTACTTATGATATGGGAGGAGGCATAACCATCGACTATTCCTTGTTGACGGCGCATATGTCAATTACTAACACTATGCAGCAGGATTTGGTTTTTGATCCAACTGTAAATACTGTATTTACATTTCCTACTCCTGTAGAATATTATGTTTCTAATCCTAATAACGGGAATATTGTTGTTGATCAGGGTGTCTCAGACTCAATTGCATTTCCCACATGTATGGATTTTAATTATCGTTATCCCTGTTTTGGTTGGCCACAAATGCCAATTGGAATTGCAGCTCATCTCGATAATGATTTTACAAATCATGTTTGGGATAGTATAGCTTTTACTTTTCTATTAACAGCCTTGGAGTTTGATATTCATATTCCGTTTCCATTTATTAAATCAACTATAGTTCCAGAATTTTGTATAAAAGTGCCTTTTAATTGTGCCGATTCTACATGTTATTATGAGTTATGTTCTCCAGAAATAACAAATGAAGCATATTGTGCTTTAAGGCATGATACAGTGGGTGGTCCAGAATATGATGAAGGTGATGGTGGACTAGATCCTCCCCACATTCTTTGGGATTATCATATAGGCCCATTAGTTGATTTGTCGCTTCCACTTGGGTATATCCCTCTTACTTGGTATAACAATACGTGGGAGTTAGCTGGATTCAATGTTGATACTACTTTTGCAGGAATAATAATGATTCCAAATCCGGTAATGGAGATTGTTTCTGTTACAGATAATGATAATGTTTGTTTTGGTGATAGTATAGGGAACATTACTATAACAATGAACTATGGAACTTTGCCTTATATTTATTCGTGGTCAAATGGTGTTGTTGATACTTCATTTTTAGCTGTAAACACTCAAACAGGACTTATATCTGGAATTTATACTGTAACCGTTAGCGATATTAATGGTTGTTCATTAATAGCTACTGATACAATAACAGAAACTAATCCACCGATATTTGTTACATTAACCCCAACACATGTCTTGTGTAATGGTGGCATTACTGGATCAATTACTTCTAACGTATGGGGAGGAACTCCGGGTTATATTTATCAATGGATTCCTATTGGAGGAGTTAATTCAAATGCAGTTAATTTACCTGCGGGAATTTATACTCTTTCTATAATCGATGCAGCTGGTTGTCCCAAAACTGCTACAACAACGATTACAGAACCTGCAGCTCCTATAGCTATTTCATTAGATTCAATAACTCATGTTCTTTGTTTTAATGGAAATAACGGATCAATTTCTATATCTGTTTCGGGAGGAAGTCCGGGATATACTTATATCTGGACTAATGGTAATACTGTGCAGGATATTAATACACTTATTGCAAATACTTATACTGTAACAGTAACTGACACTCATTTATGTACTGAAATTTTTACTGAAACGATTACTCAACCTCCTTTGTTGTTTACAGCAATCGCGTCTACTAATGTAAGTTGTTTTGGTCTCTCTGATGGAACTGTAAATTTAATGGTTAATGGTGGTAATCCTCCTTATAGCTATATATGGAGTAATGGAGAAATTACCGAAGATATTGCAAATTTAGTTTTTGGCGATTATACTGTTACTGTTACCGATTCGAATTTGTGTACTTCTGTTTCCAGTGTTTATATTTCGCAACCTCAGGCTCCGTTATCTGCAACTTATATTGTTACTGATGTGCTTTGCCATGGCTTAAGTACCGGTGCAATTAATTTAGTACCTGTTGGAGGCACAATTCCATATGCTTATCAGTGGGATTCTGGTCAAACGACTCAGGATTTAAATAATATTCTTGCAGGAAATTATTCTGTAACAATTACCGATTTTAATTTGTGTACAGTTATTACAAGTGCTACTGTTTCTGAACCGCCTTTGGCAGTTGCTACAATAATTATAGGAACTGATGTTCGTTGTTATGGTGAAGTAAATGGATCAGCAGATTTAACTGTTTCAGGTGGAGTTCCTCCATATGAAATTATATGGAGTACTGGATCGGTAAATGAAGATATTAATACTCTTTATGCCGGAATTTATTTTGTAACAGTAACAGATAGTCATAATTGCTCTGTTGTAGATAGTGTTAGTGTTATTGAACCAGGAGAACTTTTTGCATCAATTACTGAAAATGTATGGATTTGCATTGGAGATACAGCAAATATTATAGTATCTGCAACAGGTGGTACCGCTTGGTATACTTTTTTATGGAATACTGGCGAATCTGACACTTTAATTCATGTAATGCCAATTGTAAATACAAATTATAACGTTACTGTAACAGATAATCATGGTTGTATAGCTACCGATATAGAGATGGTTAATGTTTATCCTCCATTATCGGCAGTGGTAACTGCTGATAGAGATACTATATGTCCAGGTGAACCTATTATAATTTCGGGAATTGTATCAGGTGGAAATAGTCAATATGTTATAACATTAAACGATTCAATAATTATAAATTTACCATATATTTATTATGCCCTTAATTCATCGCAGTATATAATTATTGTAGAAGATAATTGTAGTACTCCACCAATTATTTTCTATAAAGATATTATTGTGCTAAGTTCTCCTCCTGTTGGATTCCTTGCTGACATTACAAGTGATTGCGCTCCATTAACTGTTACTTTTAATGAAGTAAATCCAATAATAGGTCAAACATATCTATGGAATTTTGGTGATAATAATTCTATGAATTCGAGTACGATTAAAAATCCTACACATACGTTTGAAGTACCAGGTGCTTATGATGTGTCATTAACAGTAACTTCTGTAGGAGGGTGTACCTCCTATACTGAAATAGCAGATTTAATTAATGTATATCCAAATCCGGATGCTCGGTTTATAACAAATCCTATTGCAGTAAATGTTATAAATCCTGAAGTAAATTTCATTAATTTGTCAACTGATGCAAATAATTACCTGTGGTATTTTGGCGATGGCGATTCTACCAGTGAAACTAACCCGCATCATACTTATTTGAATATTCCTAATCAGTATAATGTTACATTAATAGCATTAAACTCTTATGGATGCTCAGATACAACCCATTCTGTTATGAATGTTAGTGGTGAGTATACATTTTATGCGCCAACAGCTTTTTCGCCAGATGCAGATGATAGAAATGAAGAGTTTAAAGTGTTTGCAACCAATATTGATTTTGACACATTTGAATTGTTGATTTTTGATCGTTGGGGTGAAGTAATTTTTAATACTCGTGATATTAGTAAGGGCTGGAATGGTAGGGCAAAAGGTAATGAATTGGTGCAGATTGGATCATATACTTGGATGGCTTCATTTAAAGATAAAAATGGAGTTACGCGAAATAAAACAGGTTCTGTAACAACAATTAGATAATTATGAAAATCAGAATATTATTATTTTTATTTATTCCTTTTATTTGTAATGAAACTAAGGCACAATCAAGCCCCGAAGCATTAATTGATAGTTTTTTTGTTTATTATAAAACTGTTGGAATAGAAAAAGCCATCGATTTTGTTTTTGCAACAAATAAATATATGGAGCAAAGTAAAGAAGTGATCGATAATATAAAACTTAGATTAAATCGCGCAACACCTCTTTTAGGTCCTTATCATGGCTATGATCTTTTTATTAAAAAACAAGCTGGGCAATCATATGTTTTTTTAAGTTATCTGATAAAGTATGACAGACAACCAATTCAAATATCTTTTATCTTGTATAAACCAAAAGATAAGTGGCAAATACAAAATCTTCGTTTTGATGATAAAGTGGATGCTGAGTTAGATAAACTTCCAAATGTAGCAAAGTGATTTTTTAGAAACAAAAGTTAGTGAGGTATAGTCATTCTTCTGTCTTAGTAGAAAATTTCCATTTATTATTCAATTCCCTTATTGCATCTTTTGCAATCCAATGAGCCGATTTATGCGGTTGTTTTAAAAGTCTTTCAGAACATTCTATTG
The DNA here is from genome assembly GCA_903872185.1 of uncultured Bacteroidota bacterium. Lineage (GTDB taxonomy): Bacteria > Bacteroidota > Bacteroidia > Bacteroidales > GWA2-32-17 > GWA2-32-17. Next base: position 51,908 of record CAIQJL010000224.1, read on the forward strand.
CTAATTTTCCAAGTTCCGGATTTCTTTTTCCAATTTGCCTTAACGCCCAGTTTACTGCTTTTTTTACAAAATTTCTATTGTCAAATGAATACTTCTCAATTATATCAAAATATTTTAAATAGGCGTCATTTGGTAATTTTTTATTTGTTAATGACATGCCAGCAATCATTGAAAAAGCTGCCCTTCTAATATATTCAGATTCATTTTTAGCATATTCGAAAATTTTTTTGTCGTAGAATGTAGTTTTACAAAAAACTCCAAAGCAAACAACATCGCAAATATCCCACGAATTAAAATCTTTAACCCAATTATCAATATCTTTTTCGGTAATTTTTTTTGGTTCTGCAATAAAACTTGCAATCATTTTTGCCTCATGAAAATTTGTTTGCCATAATGCTCTAGCAAGTTCCATATTTTTCTCTATAGTCTTTGCTTTGTTTCTTAAAATAGGCATTCTTATTCCAAAAGCAGTATCTGTTTTTATTCCAAAATGCTCCATTTTTTTAATGAATTGCTCATTTTTGTTTTCATTTAACCATGTGACTATAGAAGATACATTTTCCATTTCAGTAAAAATTTAATATTCAAAATTACACATTCAAACAAAATAAATTACT
>CAIQJL010000225.1 GCA_903872185.1 uncultured Bacteroidota bacterium
AATGTTGAGAGTCTTTGTCCAGGCGTTTACTTTATGAAAGTTTATAATAAACAAGAAAGAAAGATGGTTAAGCTTATTAAAGAATAAGCTTGGGTTAGGTTGATAGAAGGCCGCTTCAGAAATGAGGCGGCTTTTTTTATTCTTCAAAAAATATTTTTAATGCACCAAAATAGTTTTCTTCCCATCCCTCAACAAAATCTTTATATTCACTATCAGGGATATTAGTATGTCTTAATTCTACTGAGGTACCATTTTTATCCTGATGAAGAATTATTGTTACTATTGATTCTTCGGTCTGACCATCAAAATACCATTGTTGTACAATTTTTTTATTTTCTACAAACTCAATATTTTTCCCAACAATACTTCCCTCCCACATCGAAAATTCTGATCCTGGCTCTGTGGACATTTCGGCATCTTCACCAGTCCATAACGAAATTGAATTAGCATTAGTTAAAGCCAAATACACTTCATCAGGTGGAACCTGAATAGTATAATATTTTTTATAATCTTTCATCTAATAAAATTTTAAAATGAATATGCAAAGATATTAAACATTAGGTTTAATGTAAATTCAATTTTTCATAAAAAAATTAAACTTATATTTTTTAATATTTAGTTTTATTAATTTCAAATAAATATTCTACAATATGTTAATATAGCAATGATAATGAAATTAATTTCATATGAAACAAATATCATTAATTATTAAACAATTTTTAATGAAAATTTAAGTTTTAAACGTTAAGTTGAATTTAAACTATAAAATCAATTAATGTTTTAGATTCAACAAGCAGTATGTAAGGCAAATAAAATAAGAGTAGTGTTTAAACAAAGATATTTTTTTATTAAAGTTTTCTGCATTTACTTAATTTATATATTTGCAACTGCTTTCAAAAACAGTATAAAAGGTTCTAACAAATAATATAAAATTGAAATAATTAGATGTTTAAGCTGAATATATTCGCAATTTAAAATAATAATAAACGAACTATAAATTGTAAAAAAACAACATTTTATAATCAAAAAAATAAAGACAAAATGCCAAATCGCATTTCATTTTCTAAGATCATGTTATACTTCGGTTTGTTAATGATATTATTATATATTGTGGCAGGTTCTATTTTAATTTTCGCAAAAGTACTACCTGATTCTCCTAAAGAATTTAAAGTTATATTTGGCATTTTCTTTGTTCTATATGGAATATTTCGTTTTGCAAGAGTTTATCCCAAACTAAAAAATCGCAACCAAGATGAAGACAATGATTAAATTAAGTTATTTGATTTTTATTCTGTTTCTATTTTCTTGCAATACAGAACCTGGAAAAATAACCGACGAAACAACAACACGTGGTAACATTAAAATTGCATGCGATGAATCTTTTAAACTTTTATTTGACACAGAAATATACACTTTCGAAAGCTTGTACAAATACGCTACAATAAATGTTGAATATTTACCAGAAAATGATCTATTTGACTTATTCTTTAAAGATTCTGTTAGAGCAATAGTTACAACAAGAAAGCTTACAAAAAGTGAAGAAAATGGTTTAATGGGAAGTAATATAGTTCCTAAAACAACTGTAATTGCTTATGATGCACTTGCATTTATTATTAACCCAAACAATCCAGATACAACTATTTTATATAGTTCTATTAAAAAAATATTTACCGGGGAATATAAAACATGGAAAGATATTAATCCAAAATCAAAATTAGATAAACTTTCTATGGTGTTTGATAATGATAAATCTGCTAATGTCAGATATATCAACGAAAAATTTGAATTAAATCAAGGATTTCCATCTACTTGTTTTTCAGTAAAATCAAACGAAGAAGTAATAAATTACGTTGAAAAAAACGAAAATGCAATTGGATTAATAAGTGTTAACTATATTAGTGACAGACACGATTCATTAACTATTAATTTTTTAAACAGAATAAAAGTACTTGCAATAAGCTCTGAAACTGATGATGGAACTACAGGTTATTATTATAGACCATATCAGGCTTATATTGCAAATGTTTCATATCCTTTTAGACGAGATGTGTACATTATAAACAGAGAAACTTTTACTGGCCTAGGTTCAGGATTTAATCAGTTTGTTGCAGGTGAAGTTGGACAAAGAATTATTTTAAAATCTGGGCTAGTTCCTTCAATTATGCCAATACGTTTAATACATTTATCAACAGAATAAAGTTTTTGTAATATGACAAAGAAAATTTTCATTTTAGTAGCATTAGTTAATATACTAACATTTAGTTCTTTTAAAGGACAATCTCAAACATTAACAGATGCAATTCGCTTAATGCAAGGCGAACAATTTGATAACGCAAAAAAGGCATTTAAAACCGTTATCACTAAGGAACCTCGAAATGGAGATGGATATTTTTATTTTGGTCAATGTTACCTTTATTCTTTTATTGTTGACTCTCTATCATACTCTTTAGATGAAGTAGCAGATTCTGCATATTTTTACTATAAAAAAGGAACTGAGTCCGACCAACTTAATCCACTTAATTATACTGGATTAGGAAAAATAGAGTTGCTTAAAAAGAACGCAACTGCTGCAAAAACACATTTTGATAAAGCAATTTCACTTTTACCTAGCAAGACAAATAAAAACAGCGAAATATCAAAAGCAAAACAAGCTTTAACTTATGCAAAAATAGCAGAAGCATATGCACAAGTAACTCCTTCGCAAATGAAAGAATCTTATGCCTCATTACAATTAGCTCAGGCATATGCAATTCCAGACCCAGCAATTTACATTATAACAGGCGACATTTATTTAGAAGATGGCGATGCAACAAATGCTATTTTAAACTATAAAAAAGCTCAGGAACTTTTACCAAATTCTCCTTTAGCAAAAATTAAAATTGGAAATATTTATGTTCGTGGAAGAAATTTAAAAGCAGCTATTCCATATTTCGAAGAAGCACAAGCTATTGATCCTAATTTCGCTCCTGTATATAGAGAAATGGGTGAACTTTATATCAAATCTGGTTCAAATGAAAAAGCAAAAGAGAACTTCTCTAAATTCTTAGAACTTTCAAATAAAAATATTGCAGCTAGAATAAAATATATTTATGCGCTTTTCCTTTGTAAAGATTACAACAATGTACTTATACAAATAAATGAAGTTTTTGCAACCGACAATTCTTCAATAATTCTTAACAGACTAGCAGGATACTCATATTTTGAAACTACAAAATATGAAGACGCAAAAAAATCAATGGATATTTTCTTTAAAAAAACCAAAGCAGACCGTATTATTAGTAGTGATTATGCGTATTATGGAAGAATTCAAAGTAAGTTAGGTAGCGATTCATTGGCTATTGAAAGTTTTTATAAAGCAATTGCAAAAGATACTACTAACTATGATTTATTGACAGAAACTGCAAATATATTAACTAAACAAAAAAGAAATAATGAAGCTATAGTATTATTTAACAAAAAGATTAATGCCGGAAAAGCAAGTGCAATTGACTACTATTATCTTTCAAAAATATATTATAATCTATACTTACCTATAGCTGGCACAAAGGATTATCAAAAAATCGACTCTTTGGTTGCAAAATGCACTGATTACTTAACAAAAGCAGACACATTATGCGGTAGCTTTTTAGCAGAACAACCAACTTCAATGCAAGGTTTGCAAAGAAGAGCACAAATTAAAGCTGGACTCGATCCTGATTTCAAATCTGGATTAGCCGTTCCGTTTTATAACAAAGTACTCGAAAAAGCACAATCAGATTCTGTAAAATATTCTAAAGAAATTTTAGATTCATACGAATATTTAGGTTGGTATTATTACACTTCTGCAACAAACTATCCTTTGTCTAAAACATATTATAATAGAATAATGGCAATTGATCCAAAAAGTGTAAAAGCAAAAAAAGCTTTAGAACTTCTTAAAGCAAAAGGTCAATAATTTTGTTTCTAATAAAATAATAACCCTTCTGTTTCATAAACACAGAAGGGTTATTATTTTATATTTTAAACTTTACAAATTTAGGTATTCTTAAACATAATTTTTTAAAACAAAATTGGTCATTGTTTAAACACTAATAAATTGCAAATCATTAACATTTTACTAAACCAAAAAAAGAAAGACAAATTTGATTTTTATAAAATCATATATTATATTTGTGACCATAAATAGTGCTTTTGATGCAATTTTTAAGTGTTTTTTAAGTTACTGTTCTAATTCAAAACTTTAATTTGTACAATTTTCATAAACATTATATCAAATTTTTTTAATTAATTAAATAACCTTTAAATCAAAAAAGCGATGAGTAAAAGTGGTCAATCTCTGAAAGATGCTCTGCAATCATTATTTGCTGGCGGCGCAATCATTATTGCATTATTAATATCTTATGCAATTTATTATTTAGTTCTTGGAAACCCAGTAAATTTTGAAGGAGGAAATCCTGCTGGACACCCAATGCCAGGCAACTACCTAGCAATGATGTACAAAGGAGGAATGATTGTTCCTATTTTAATGTCTTTAGTAGTTATTCTTATTACATTCATTCTTGAAAGATTTATTTCTATTGGTCGTGCAAGAGGAAAAAAACGTTTAAATGTTTTTGTAAGACAATTACAAGATTTGCTTAAACAAGATAAAATTGAAGAAGCTGCTGCTGCCTGTGATGTTCAAAAAGGTTCATTAGGTAACGTTGTAAAAGCTGGTCTTCACAGATATCGTGCTTTAGAGAATGACTCTCAATTAAATAAAGATCAAAAAATTCTTGCTCTTCAAAAAGAAATTGAAGAAGCTACAGCATTAGAACTTCCTATGCTTTCAAAGAATTTAGTTATTCTTTCAACAATTGCTTCTATCGCCGTTCTTATTGGTCTTATCGGAACAGTTATCGGTATGATTAAAGCTTTTGCTGCTCTTGCTACAGCTGGTGCTCCAGATGCTCTTGCTCTAGCAAACGGTATTTCTGAAGCTCTTATTAATACAGCTTTTGGTATTTCAGGTTCAACAATAGCAATCATTTTTTACAATTTATTCTCTACAAAAATTGATGCTATGACATTTAAAATGGATGAAGCTGGATTTAGTTTAACTCAAACATTTGCTTCTAAATTAAAGTAATCTTTAAAAAGATAACTTAAAATGTCTAAAATAAAGATACATAATAAGTCGCCACACATCGACATGACGCCGATGGTGGACTTGTTTGCTCTTCTCCTTACATTTTTCATGCTTACAACAACATTTCGCCCTCAAGAACCTGCAATTATTGATACCCCTGCATCTATATCTGAAAAACAAGCACCAGATAAAGAAATACTAAGTATTTCAATAGATAAAGTTGGTAAAGTATATTTCAATCTTGATAACGGACCAGATACTACAACAAAGTTTCGTGCGAAAGTTCTTGAGAAAATGGGTGAGCAATACAAAATAACATTCACTCCTAAACAAATTGAAACATTCTCAAAGCTTGCAGCTTTTGGAATGCCAATTCAATATGTAGGAAAATGGATAGACCAAAAAGATCCGGCTGGTAGAGATAAACTTCAAAAACTTCTTCAAGATCAGAAGCTTGATGGTATTCCTACAGATTCTATAGATAATCAACTAGCTTGGTGGATATACTTTACTCGTCAAATTGACAGAAATATTCAGGTTGGAATAAAAGCCGACATGGAAACAGATTATAAAGTGGTTAAAAAGATTCTGGATATTTTACAAGATAAGAAAGTAAATAAATTCAATCTTACTACCAACCTTGAAAAAGTTGAAGTTAAAGTAGAAAACTAAAAAAAGGAAATGGTATGGCACAAATAATTGAAAATAGTAGCGGAAAAGGCGACGGTAAAAGGAAAGCAAAGAAACATTCGACTGCCATTGATATGACACCAATGGTAGACCTTATGTGTCTCCTTATTACCTTTTTTATGCTTACAACAGCTTTTAGCAAACCTAAAGTAATGGAAATAGTTTTGCCCGAGAAAGAACCAGATACAAGTAAAGCAATTGCTCCTCCGGTTGACAAATCAAGAGCGGTTACAGTAATTCTTGGAGATAACGATATTGTTTATTACTATGAAGGCTTAGCAAAAGCTGACTCACTCCCTTCTTTAATTAAAACTGATTTTAGCAAGGACGGAATTCGTAAATTTTTACTAAAAAGAAACAAACCTCTTTTTGATCAAATTCTCGAGTACAAAGAGAAAATTAAAAAAGGAGAACTTGTACTTCCTAAGGATTCTGTTAGCTCAGAATTGAAGAAATTAAGAAATGCTGATAAAGTAGGTCCTATAGTTTTAATCAAGGCATCAGAAAATATTAAATATAAAAATTTTGTTGATATTATCGACGAAATGGCTATAACAAATATTGCCCGTTATGCTGTTGTTGATTTAAATCCTTTAGAACTTAAAATGCTTGAAGCTGCACCTAAATAAAAAATAAAATTATGGCAAGTGTGAGAATAGAAAGCATGGATGAGATTGTATTCGAAAATCGAAACAAAGAATACGGAGCATACGAACTAAGAAAAAGGTATAATAAAAATGTATCAAAAGCTTTATTTGTTGCTTTTTTAGTATTGATTTTCACAGCAGGTACACCATTCATTATGGCTCTTAGAAATAGCGGAGCCAATAAAATTGTTGACGAAACAATACAAGCTAATCTTTTAGATATTAAAAATCAGGAAGATGAACCACCTCCACCTCCACCTCCTCCACCTCCTGAAGAAATGGAACAACAGGTAAAATATACTGCTCCAGTTGTAGTAGATTCAGTAGATGAGAAAATTGAAATTGCAACAACAGAAGATCAGGTAAACACTTCAGTAAACGAAGAAGTTGTTGAAGAAGTTGTTGAAACTAATTCAGCCATTCAGGAAGAAGAAGTTGTTAACTTTTATGTAATTGAAGAAAAACCTGAGTTTCCAGGCGGTGAAGCAGAAATGATGAAATGGATTGCTTCTAACGTAAAATATCCAGAAATTGCAAAAGAAAATGGAGTTACCGGAAAAGTTTTTATTCAATTTGTTATCAATAAAGACGGAAAAGTAGTAAATGTCGAGGTACTTCGCGGTGTTGACCCATATCTTGATAAAGAGGCCGTTAGGGTTGTCTCTTCTATGCCATCCTGGACACCAGGAAAACAACGTGGAAAAACCGTAAAAGTTTCTTTCCAATTACCTATAAATTTCAAATTATACTAGTATAATTTAACCACTAATAAAAAACCCTCTGATATTTTCAGGGGGTTTTTTATTTGATGTAAGGTCTTTCGACCTGAATGCATTAAAACAATAACTGCATTTTACTATTGTTGCATTTATAAATTATGGAAATATTTTTTTATTGCATCATTTACCCAAAACAATAAAAGAAATGCCGTTACGTTCTTAAATTTATATTAATCCCAAAAATATAAGCATGAGGACATAACTACATTAATATTTCAATTATCAACCTTAAACATTAATGTTATGTCAGAAACCAAGAAAACACGAGATGAAAACTTAGATGATATAGTTTTCGCTCACAGAAACAAAGAGTATGGCGCTTACGAGCTAAGAAAAAGGTATAAGAAAAGTGTAATCAAATCGTTAGGATTTGCGTTTTTTCTTTTATTACTAACTACTGTTACTCCTTTAATTATGGCTTTTAACAGTAAAATAGGTAATAATATCGTTAACGAAATTATTACAGCAAATCTTTTAAAAATTGATAATCCTGCAGAAGTGCCTCCACCTCCTCCTCCTCCACCACCAGAAGATATAGTTAAAGAGGAGCAAAGAACTAGATATATACAACCTGTAATAGTTGACACAACAGTAACAGATACAGATTTACCTCCCGCAGATGACATAACTGACAAAAATAAAAATGACGATTTACCTGATGACCCAGCCGACACTAAAGACAAAGTAATAGATGATGGCGAAATAGTTAATTTTTATGTAATTGAAGAGAAACCTGAATTCCCTGGTGGGGAAAAAGCAATGATGGAATGGATAGCTGCAAATGTAAAATATCCTGAAATTGCAAAAGAAAGCGGAGTAACCGGAAAAGTTTTCATTCAATTTGTTATAAACAAAGAAGGTAAGGTTGTAGATGTAGAAGTTCTTAGAGGTGTAGATGCATACCTGGATAAAGAAGCAATCAGAGTAATAACTGACATGCCATCATGGACTCCTGGAAAACAACGTGGAAAAGCTGTAAAAGTATCTTTTCAACTACCTATCAAATTTATGCTATACTAATATTTAACAAATTAAAAAACCCTCTGATATAAAACAGAGGGTTTTTTAATATTGAACAATAAACAGAGTTGATCTTACGTTTAAAAAATAAAACAAACATTTAAGAGACTTATATGACGACATAACTACATAAGTTTTTCAGTAATTACAAACCTAAAACTTTAATGTTATGTCAGAAATTAAAAAGAATCAAGTAGAAAACTTAGATGAAATAGTTTTCGAAAACAGAAACAAAGAGTATGGTGCCTACGAACTCCGAAAAAAGTATAATAAGAATGTTATAAAGGCACTAACTATTACATTCTTACTATTGTTATTAATAACTATAACACCCTTAATCATGGCATTTAATAGCCAAAGTACTTTTAACTTCGTTGACGAAGGAGGATCAATTTTTGAACCAGCAGAAATTCCAAAAGAAGTACCTCCTCCACTCCCTCCACCAATTAAAGATGAAAAAATTGCTGAAAAAGAATTAATATATATTGCACCAATTATTTCAGATTCCGAACCTCTAGACATAGAAATGCCTATTAACGAAGACCTAATAAACGATACTTCTAGTATTGAAAACCCTATAAAATTTGTAGAAACTAATATAGCAATAAAAGATAACGATAAACCTGTAGAATTATGGAATGTTACTGAAAAGCCAGAGTTTCCAGGAGGTGATAGTGCAATGTTTGCATTTATAAAGAAAAATATTAATTATCCCGACATACCGAGAATAAATGGAATTACTGGAAAAGTAACTTTAAAATTTGTAATAGATACTAAAGGCAAAGTAACAGATCTTGAAATAATTAGAGGGGTAGATGAATACCTTGATAAAGAAGCATTTAGGGTCGTGTCTATAATGCCTAACTGGAAACCAGGTAAACAAAACGGAGAAATAGTAAATGTTACATGTAGGTTGCCAATAAATTACAAGCTAGGCGACAGATAAAAACAGAAAAAACCCTTGAAGAAATTCAAGGGTTTTTTATTAAATAATTTTATAATAACATTCTAAATTTTTAAACTTGTTTTTTCCAGTTTTCTAACTGAGCCATCATAATTTTCTGAATATACTTTCCAATTATATCAAACTCAAGATTAACTACTGTACCTTCTTTTATCTGATGAAAATTAGTGATATCATAAGTAAAAGGTATAATGGCTACTGAAAATTTATCATCACGAGAATTAACAACAGTCAGACTTACTCCGTTAACAGAAACAGAACCCTTTTCAACTGTAATATTCCCTTTAGTTTGATCATATTTAAAAGTAAAATACCAGCTACCATCTGCTTCTTTAACTTCAGTACACACAGCAGTCTGGTCAACATGGCCCTGTACTAAATGGCCATCTAACAATTTATCAACTGTCATACTTCTTTCAAGATTAACCTTACTTCCAACTTTTAGTAAACCTAAATTTGTTTTATCTAGCGTTTCCTGAATAGCGGTAACTGTATATGTAACATCTGTTGTTTTAACAACAGTTAAACAAACTCCGCTATGAGCTATACTCTGATCAATTTTTAAGTCTTTTGTAAATGAACATTGCATGGTAATATGAAGATTACCACCTTCTTTTTCTAATGCAACCACTTGAGCTGCTTCTTCTACTATTCCTGAAAACATAATTTATTATTTAATGTTTATAAAATTAAAATTTATTGTTAAACATGTAAAAAAATCTACTCATTGTTTTTATTTTTAAAAATATTTCCAATACCTCTTTGAATTTTAGCTGCGGTTTCTATCCCCTTTGATACAAAAGCAGCACTTACGTCGCTATACTCATCAAACTTCTTTTCGCCAGATCCAGTTGAGGCATAAAGCAAAATTAAATTATTTTCTGTAAAATATTTATCCAGCAATTTTGGAATATTTTCAAGTGAACTTTGATAAGAAACAGAACCTTTTCTTGATGATACAACAACGAGTAAATCATCTGTATTTATTTGTTTTGATAAAATTAGAAAATCATTAAAATCAAAGATATCAGTATAAGTACAAATTAGTTTAGCTTTTGATGTTGAGATAACTTTTTCGATGGCTTCTTTTGTATTTTGACTGCAAAAATATTCAACATTTAAACTTAGTTCATTTGCAAGGAAAGCAACTTTATTCAACCAATAATAAAAACCAGTTTCAAACTCAGATGATGGTGGACAAACTACTTTTATTTTTTTATTTGTATTAAGAGGCTTAGCATGATTATAAAGTATTATAGTTTTATCAGTTAAATTAAAAATACTATCATTTTTTTGTCCAAATATTTTATCTATAAAAGTCTCTTTCATTGGCCACCCCATAACAATAGTACTTGCTAGTATTTCTTTAGAGGTCCTTACAACTCCATCGGAAATATTTATATCTATAGTTGCAATTGGATTCACTTTAGTATCAGAAGCAGAAGCATAAAGAACAAAATCTTCTAGTTTTCTTTTTACTTTAATCATATTAATTTCTGCACTGTAATCATTTTTAACAACAGATAAAATATTTACAGGAAATGGAGATTTTTTTTCTTTAAGTAATATTGTAAAATCTAAAAGTTGCTCAAGATTATTAAAATTGGAGATTGGGATTAAAATATTCTCTTGTTTAACAGACAAATCGATGTCTTTATCTAAAATATTATCAAGATTTTTAACTATCCTCTTGGCAGCATTTTCTGTTGCAAAAGAAGCAACAATACAAGTAATTAATATTAGAATAATTGTTCCATTAAGAATATTTTCATCAATAATTCCAGCCTTATAACCTACAAGAATAACAGCTAAAGTGGCAACTGCATGTGAACTACTCAATCCAAAAATTAATAATCTCTGGTCTTTAGAATATTTAAATACTTTTTGAGTTGCATATGCTGCAAGCCATTTTCCGATTATTGCAACAACAGATAGAGTAAGAGCTATTACTATTGCCATTGGTCCATTAAACAAAATTCTAATATCAACCAACATACCAACACTAATAAGAAAAAATGGAATAAAAATAGCATTACCAACAAAGTCCAAACGATTCATTAAAGCAGATGAATGTGGTATTAATCTATTTAAAACTAACCCAGCCATAAACGCACCAATAATAGGCTCTAATCCTGCTATTTTAGCAAGAAAAGATGATAAAAAAACAATGGACAAAACAAATACAAAATGAGAAGTTTTTTCACCTTCCAATCTGGTAAAAAACCACTTTGTAATACGTGGTATAACAAAGAACATAATTACGGAAAAAATTACAACAGATACTAACAAACTAATCCAGAAATCGGTATTTAGCCCACCATTAATAGATCCGGTTATAATTGCTAAAATAATTAAAACAGCAGTATCAGTAAAAATTGTACCACCAACTGCAGTAGCTACTGCTTGATTTTTTGTAATACCAAATTTTGAGACAATTGGATATGCTACAAGTGTGTGTGTAGAAAACATACTAGAAATAAGAATACTTGCAGAAATATCGTATCGTAAAAGATAATAACAAACTGGTATACCAACTGAAAAGGGTATTAAAAAAGTGAAAATTCCAAATCCAATACTTTTATATTTATTTTTTCTAAATTCGTTCATTTCCAATTCCAAACCTGCTATAAACATTATATAAAGCAAGCCAATTGTTGAAAACAGATCAATAGCAGAATTCTTTTCTAAAATATTAAATCCATGTGGCCCAATTATTACACCAGAAATAATTAATCCAATAATACCTGGTATTTTTAATCGACGTAAAAATATGGGAGACAAAAGAATAATAAATAGTATTAACGAAAATATTAATACCGGACTTTGAAAAGGCAGATTAAATTCTTTTATAAACTGATTTAAAAAGTCGACTTTCATATTAATCTATATAACTTTAATAACAAGTACTTTACTCTTCGTTAATTAATATTTAAAAACGTAAAGTTAAATTATATTCTTCGAAGTTTTATAAAATAAAAAACTCCGCTTTAAACAAAGCGGAGTTTTAAAAATTAATTCATTATTTTTTATGGCATTACAACAGGGTAAGTTTGACCATAAATTGTAAAACTTGCATTTGCATCGCATGCACCAGTTCCATAATCAACCAAAACTGAAGGTTGGGTACCAACTACAATTGTAAGTTTTCCTTGTTCAATATATCGGCAAATCCATTCTGTAATCAAAGGATTTGCATTATCAATAGTAATTGTATAATTTGAATTTGTTCTTGTTATACCACTTGCTGTTCCTGTAGTAGAAAATTTATCGTCCAAAGGGTTTAATAAGGTTGCATTGCCACTAATCCATTCTGTTACGCGGTTACTTTCCCAAGTATGATGCTCACCATTAGGATGAGTGATTAATCCATTTGTAACAACAACATGATAAGTTAAGTGCTGGCTGGAGTTTAAACCTTGGTTAGTGATAGTTTTTAATCCTTCAATTTTATAACCATCTACATAAAAATTATCTGGTGTAACAGTACAAATAGAACCCGATTCGTGCATCCAGTTTGATGCGGTATATATTACCTTTCCTTTTCTAGTTCTGCCATCACCGCCTACGCAACCAGATGTACCGAAATCTACTGTAACATGTTTAGGCCAGGTAGTAAGATTAAATTCTCCTGCTCCCAGTGTAACAGTTGCACAAGGATATGTATTTAATGATTTTTTGCCACCACAAGAATCCTTCATATAAGTTGAAGAATAATCAACTTGCTTATAAACTTCTTCGAACATTAAATTTGCAATAGAATTATCTGTTGCAGCCGATACATTATCGCTAGAACTGAATGGATCTGGTTTGACAGCCTCATCAGCTTTTTTGCAGGAAACTAATGCAAGAATTACAAATAAAAATAACAGATTTGAGATTTTCATAGTGATTTAATTTATTAGGTTAGAATCTAAGTGACTATATAAATATTTTAAATTTGCTTTTAATTATTGAGCACTATCTTTCTCAATTATATCACAATATAATTCATACTTAACAGAAATTCTTAAATTGATTTCATAATTTGTAGCATACAATAAATATTCTCTTTCAAAATTACACCATACCATAAACTTTATTGTTTCATCATTTTTAAGTCCCGTAATCTTTTCAACTATTGCTTTATTATATTTTTGGTCAATTGAGTATACATTCCATTTATCGTTTTCAATTTCATAATATTTTCGAATATTTTGTTCTCGTTTACTAAACTTATAATAAAAATATGAAATAGGACTTCCGAGTGCCATTTTGTTTATATAATCTTCGTTCTCAAAATTATGAATAAGTGTTCTATTTTTTAAAGTAATTCCTGGAATAATATAACAGTCTTCTTTTGTTTTTAAAGCTAAGAATTGAGTTTTAAATTCAGAGTAGTTTGAATATGGCAAAACTGTTACTTCCTGCAATTTAACAGTATCTGGACTCATACAAAAAGATTGTTTTTGATAAATATGATTTTCAGAAATAATCAAAAATTTTGTTTTATATCCAATAGATGTAAATTTTAAAATATCATCTACTTTAACCTTGATCTGAAAATTACCTTGTAAATTAGAAGCTACTGCATATCCAGCTGACTCATTTACAATATTAGTATAAATCAATGCCTTATTATCTTTGCAATCAGAAATATTTCCATTAAAATAAAAATATGAATCTTCTTGAGAGTATCCCAAAAATGCAATTAAAACAAAAATTATAAGAAGATTATATTTCTTCATATTGCAAATATAAGACGAAAACCAATTCAATAAGTTACTTTAAACTAAATTAACAAGTTATTCTTCGGTTTTTTCGGGCACAGAATTTAACAAATCTTCAACTATTTTAATTACTACCAACTCATATGATTTTCTGAGTAGTGCATCTTTTCCATCTTTTTGAAAAACTCTAATTCTTACTCCACGCTTCTCATTATCTTTAAGCTTTCCAACCTTTTCAGGTGATACTCGTGCAAATTTTAATGAATTCTCTTTTGTAGTCCAGATTCCGTGAGACATTGTAATTTTAACTCCTTTTCCCAGACTATCAAGCTCAATACCACTCCAGTTATAGACACCATTTACCTCCTCTACTTCACCAAAATGTTTTTGCATAGCATTAATAAACAAATCTATACTATCATTAATATCAATATAAGATTCAACTTTCTTGTCATCTAAAATAATTCTGTTAATACTCACTCTTAAGCTATCATCATCTTGCGAATAAGACAAATAACTAAAACATACAAAAACCAAAATTAAAATTTTACTCATAATTAATTTTGTTATCAATTAGAATACCATTTCACTCCAGGAATTACGCATTTTAAATTCTTTTTTTAATAATGAGTACATTATGGAGTTTTTAAACGTATCATCAATTAAAAAATTCTGACGTAATGTTCCCTCTTTTTTAAATCCCAATTTTTTATAAAGTTTAATTGAGGCTAAATGTTCTGTGTAAATCTGAGCCTCGATTCTATTAAGATTAAGCTTATTAAATGCAAACCATAATACTGGCTGCATTGCCTCTGTCATAATACCTTGTTGCCAAAACGATTGTTTTAAAAAAGTGCCAGCTGAAGCATATTTATGTTTCATATCTGGATGTAATGAAATATCACCAATAACTTTATGGCTCTGTTTATCCTGAACTGCCCAAAATAAAATTCTACCATCGGCAGTTGCTTCGGTAACATTTTTAATGAACAAAAGTGTATCGTCAATTGTTTTATGTAAATCGGGACCAGCCCATTTCATTACTTCCTCATCACTATACCAGGAAAATGCATCATGAGCAAACCTTGCAGAATAACGAAGTAATCGTACCCTATGAGTTTCAAATTCTGTAAAAGGAAGTTTTGAATTTTTCATAACGGTAATTTTTAATCACCCTTTTTTAGTGTTTCAAATTCTTCTTGAAAAAGAGCCCACTCCTCCATTTTTTTCTCCAAATTTAACTTTATTTCGTTATATTTTTCAAAAACTTTTGGATCTGATGCTACTTTTTTAAATTCTTCGGGGTTAATTAGAATATCATCCATTTTCTGCATTTCTAATTCCAATTCACTTATCTCAGTTTCGCATTTTAAAATTTTGTTTTCAGCCTTTTTTAAAAGTTTATCATATTCTTTTTTCTGAGCGAAGCGTTGTTTATTATCTTCTTTTGTAGTAGTTGGTTTAGCTTGTTTTACCTGAACTTTCTTTCTATTAAGTTCATTTAATGTTTCTACTTTTTTACTTGCTAAAAATTCCCAAATATTATTTGAATATTCTTTAAATTTTTTGTCACGTACTTCTACAATTCTTGTTACTAAACCATCAATAAAATCTCTATCATGCGAAACAATTAACAACGTACCATCATATTTTTGTAAAGCTTCTTTTAACACTTCTTTTGAAATCATATCCAAGTGATTAGTCGGCTCATCAAGGATAAGTAAATTAACAGGCTCTAATAAAAGCTTTGCCAGAGCTAATCTGCTGCATTCACCTCCCGAAAGTACTTTAACTTTTTTATCAACGTCTTCGCCACTAAACAAAAAAGCACCTAATATTCTTCTAATTTTTGTTCTAACCTCTCCTACTGCAATATCATCAATAGATTGCAAAACAGTTCTTTCTTTATCTAAAATCTGATCTTGATTTTGAGCATAATAGCCCATTTTTACCTGATATCCACAAGTTCCTGTACCTTCATATTCAAGCTCACCTTTAATCATTCTCATTAAAGTAGTTTTACCTTCGCCGTTTCTTCCGACTAAAGCAAGCTTATCTCCTCTTTCAATTATTAAATCAACATTTTTAAGTATCTCATTTGTTCCGTAACTTTTAGAAACTTCTTTTAGTTCGTATACAACAGAACCTGATCTAGGAGATGGAGGAAATGTAATATTCATTGAAGAAACATCTTCTTGATCAACCTCAATTCTCTCTACTTTATCTAATTGTTTTATTCTAGATTGAACCTGAACAGATTTTGTAGCTTTTGACCTAAATCGTTCTATAAATCTCTCTGTATCGCCAATCATTTTTTGTTGATTTTTGAATGCTGACATTTGCTGTTCACGGCGCTCCTCACGTAATGCTACAAATTTCGAATAAGGAACTTTATAATCATAAATTTTCCCAAGTGAAAGCTCTACAGTGCGAGTTGTTACATGATCGAGAAATGCTTTATCGTGAGAAATCAGTAACACAGCGCCATTATACTCTTTTAAAAAATCTTCAATCCACTGAATTGCCTCAATATCTAAGTGATTCGTTGGTTCATCAAGAAGAAAAACATCGGGCATTTGCAAAAGAATTTTTGCAAGTTCAATTCTCATTCGCCAACCACCACTGAATTCTGTAGTTTGTCTAATAAAATCTGTTCGCTTAAAACCAAGCCCAATAAGAACTCTTTCTGTTTTTTCTTCTATATTGTTACCATCAAGATAAATTAATCTTTCATTTAGTTCATGTAATTCAGAAGCTAGTTGAATAGAATTTCCAGATTCATCATCTTCTAATTCAGTTAATTCAACATGTAGTTCATCTATTCGTTTTTGTATAGAGTTTACTTCTTTAAAAGCAGTTATTGCTTCTTCCCAAACACTTGTACCATCAACATAATTTAGTAATTGAGGTAAATAGCCAATTGTTATACCGGTAGGTTTACTCACTATTCCTTCATCGGGCGAAACTTCACCAACAATTAATTTTAAAAGTGTTGATTTTCCAGCACCATTTCGACCAACTAATCCTATTCTGTCTTTTTGCGAAACAAGAAAGGAAACTCCTTTAAAAAGCTCAAATCCACCAAACGAAAGAGTAACATTATCTAATGAAATCATTTTGCAAATTTAATTATTTCTGGGGTTTTCTTGTCCCCCTTCGAAGGGGGCATGGGGATGAACATGCGCTATTCTCCAAATCTCAATCCACTCCTCAAGAACTCTACTAACATTATCAATATCTTTCATTACTTCATAATCACTAAATCTTAAAACAGTATATCCCAATGAAATTAAACATTCCTCTTTTACTTTATCTTTATTAATTACTTCTTCAAACTGATGTGTAAATCCATCTATTTCAATTACTAACTTCAACTCCTTACAAAAAAAATCTGCAATAAAATTTTCAATTGGTCTTTGTCTTAAAAAAGAAAAACCAAGCATCTTCTTATTTCTAAGTAATTCACACCAAATTCTAACTTCAGCTTTTGTTCCATCATTTCTATTAACTCTTGCAA
>CAIQJL010000226.1 GCA_903872185.1 uncultured Bacteroidota bacterium
TTAAAATTGGACTAGTATATAAATTATTTGTTATTAGAAATTTAGTAATTGCATTAATCGTAATTAAATGCGGAGGAAACCCTTATTTATTCTTCAATAAGACATAAAAAAAGTGGTCGGAATTTCTTCCGACCACACCTGCAGTTTTGCGTTTTTTTATTTACTATTAATTAGCATTTATAGTATACTCTATTGCTAGGCTATGATTTGTTAGGAATATTTTTCTATTACTATTCTTACACTTTTATGTTTTAATAGCAATTCTTTTGCTTGTTCTTCAGGTATATTTAAAAAAGTAGAAATCATTCTTGTACCACGTTCAATTAATTTATTATTACTAAGCTTCATGTCTACCATTTTATTACCAATAACTCTGCCTAGCTTAATCATAACTGAGGTAGAAATCATATTTAAGATGAGCTTTTGAGCAGTACCGCTTTTCATTCTAGTACTTCCAGTTATAAATTCTGAGCCTGTATTTACTTCTACTGGAAATGTGGCTTCTAAGCCAATTGGTGAGCCCGGATTTGAAGTAATAGCTCCAGTAATTATTTCATTCTTTGCACAGTGTTGAAGAGTTCCAATAACGTAAGGTGTAGTCCCAGATGCAGATATTCCAATAACAATATCTTTTTTTGAAATATTATTTTTAACTAATTCATTCCAGCCAGTATCATAATCATCTTCTGCATGTTCAACGGCCTGACGAATTGCAATATCTCCACCGGCGATAATTCCAACAACTAAGTTTTTATCTACTCCAAAAGTTGGCGGGCATTCAGATGCATCTACAATTCCAAGTCTTCCGCTTGTTCCTGAACCAATATAAAAAAGCCGACCACCATTTTTTAATTTTTCAAAAACCGCTTCTGAAAGTTTTTCTATTTGAGGAATGACTTGTTCAATTGCAGTTGGGACTTTATGATCTTCGTGATTAATGTTATGTAAAATCTCACGAATAGTCATTTTTTCTAGATGATTATATTGTGAGTCGGATTCTGTATTCTTCATAATTTTTAAAAGTTCAAACCTACGGCAATTTTCAAAACTGTGCAATCAAAATTGTTTATTAATACAAAAGTATGATATATGTGCATAATGACATGTATTTATAAACTATATTTTATCTGTACAATCTAAAAACATAAAAAATGTAATTTAAAATATTGACTTAATGGCATATAATAGTGAGAAATAGACCAGTTGGATTTAATTCTGTTTTGCAGTTATAACTTTAAAATCTCTTGCAGTAAATTCTTCGTTACCTGTTTTATCTTTACAATATATCATAAAAAGATATCTTCCGGAGTCGATAATTGAAGGTACTAATAATTGATCTTTAATATATGCTTCAATTCCCGAAACCGATTTTACAAAAGTAGTATCCCATAAATTACTTTCAATATTTTTAAACATTGGAATGGTTGCAGATTGTATTTTAATTCTGCATTCTTCTAGCTGATAGTCATCTTTTAATTCAATTTCATAAAGTAAATTATTACCTAAAGAAATATTAGCATGATTAGCAGGTTTTAAAATAGTTATAAACGGTTTTTGGCTATCCGATTCTGCTTTTTTGCAACCTAAAAATAGGATAGTGAGCGATATATAGAATAATGCTTTCATTAATTTTTTTATAAAAATAATAAAAATTGTAATTCTTGGTTCAGTAAAGCTACAAGCAAGTATATTTAATTCGGAAATGTGAACAAAAATCACAATTTTTGTAATTGAATTAACGAAAACAAGATTATGCGATATTCTGTCATTTTAATAATAGGATTTTTATTTTTTATTAATATTTGCAATGCTCAAAGAACCAAAGCAATTCCGCCCGAAAAACCAAAACTTGTTATTGGAATTGTAGTTGATCAAATGCGATATGATTATATTTCAAGATATTGGGATAAATTAGAAAAGAATGGATTTAAGCGGTTTGTAAATGAAGGTGCTTTTTGTAAAAATGCTCGTCAGAATTATATTTACACCCAAACCGGTCCTGGGCATGCAACTATTTATACAGGTGCAACTCCATCTGTAAATGGAATTGTTTCAAACGAATGGTATGTTAGATTAAAAAAACAAAAAGTTTATTGTGTTGAAGATTCAAGAGTAAAATCTGTTGGAAGTAATTCAGAAAAAGGAAAAATGTCTCCTGTTAATTTAATAACTACAACAATTGGCGACGAATTACGATTATCAAATCAGAATAAATCAAAAGTAATTTCTATTTCTTTGAAAGATAGAGCAGCAATATTGCCAGGTGGGCATAATCCAAATGCAGCATATTGGTATGATGATAATACTGGCAATATTATAACAAGTACTTATTATTTAGATACTCTTCCAAAGTGGGTGGTTGATTTTAATAATAAAAAACTTTCTGATTTTTATCTTGACAGACTTTGGACACCTATGTTAACAATTCAAGAATATAAAGAAAGTCTACCAGATACAAATAAATACGAAAAAGGATTTGGCAATAAACAAAGTTGTTTCCCTTATGATTTGGCTTTTCTAAGTAAACCAGCAAAAAAAGATAGAGACTATTCTTTATTGAAATCATGCCCTTTTGGAAATACATACACTCACGATTTTGCAATTGCAGCATTAATGGGCGAAAATCTTGGTAAAGGCAGTAATACCGATTTTCTGGCAATTAGTTTTTCATCAACTGATTATATTGGTCATCGTTTTGGCCCTTTGTCTGTTGAAATTGAAGATACATATTTGCGTTTGGATAAGGAAATTGCTCATTTAATTGATTTTGTTGAAACTGAAATAGGGAAAGAAAATGTTCTTGTTTTTTTGACTGCTGATCATGGTTCGTCAGAAAACCCACAGTATTTAATTGATAATAAATTGCCTGGAGGAGTTTTTAAACAATATTATGCTTTGTCATTATTGAAAAGTTATTTAAATGCAGTTTATGGCGAAGGAGAGTGGGTGCTTACTTATCTCGATCAACAAATTTTTCTTAACCATACATTAATTGAAGATTCTAAAATCTCATTATCAGAAATACAAAATAAAGTTGCTTCTTTTTTGTTACAGTTTAATGGAGTTGAAAATGCTGTGACAGCTAATGTGCTTCAAACAAATAATTTTACAAAAGGTATTTTTATGTATATGCAAAATAGTTTCAATCAAAAACGTTCGGGTGATGTGTTAATAAATTTAGAACCTGGCTGGATACAAGATTCTGATTATGATATAGACCATAATACCGCTTATTCATATGATACTCATGTTCCGTTGTTATGGTATGGCTGGAAAATTACCCGTCAGACAATTTTACGTGAAATACATTTGGTAGATATTGCACCAACAATTTCAACAATGTTAAATATTGAGTACCCAAGTGGCTGCACAGGTGAACCAATAAATGAACTTTTTAATTAATAATTATGAGGTTTCTACCATTTGTTATATTAATTTGTTTTGCAATTAATTCATTTTCTCAGAATAAATATGCTGTTTTCTTAAAAGATAAAAAGGGAACTGAATTTAATCCCTTTACTTATTTTGATGCAAAAGCAATTGAAAGAAGAATGGCTTTAGAAATTTCTTTATGTGATTCAACTGATTTTCCTGTTTCAGTTGATTATAAGGATATAATTTCTGAGAAAGTTAATAAAGTAACAGGAACTTCTAGATGGTTTAATACTGTTTTTGTTGAAGCAAATTATAATCAGATTTCAGAAGTTAAAAAATTACCGTGTGTGCAATTTGTTGAAGAATTAGTTTCTCATTTTGAATTTTGTTCAAATGGAAATGAAATAGATGTTGATTCTATTCAAAAGGAATTTTTAAGAAACCAAACTGGCCATTTGCAAGGTGATTTATTTAGAAATGCAGGTTTTACAGGAAAAGGAATACGTATTGCAATTTTTGATGGTGGCTTTCCAGGAACTGATACACATCCGGCTTTTGAACATATAAGAAAAGCAAAAAAAATTATTAAAACATGGGATTTTACTTCTGATAAAGAGAATGTTTATTTGGCAAATAGTCATGGAACAAATGTTTTATCTTGTATTGCAGGTTTAATTGATAGTATTCCAATTGGATTAGCAACTGATGCTGAATTTCTTTTAGCAAGAACTGAAGTAGGTTCAGAGCCGTTTAGTGAAGAAAAGAATTGGCTAGAAGCGGTTGAGTGGGCTGATAAAAATGGAGCAAAAATTATAAATAGTTCGTTAGGTTATACGGATAGTCGTTATTTTCCTTGGGAAATGAATGGGAAAAGAAGTCTTGTGTCACGTGCTGCAAATATGGCTGCTTCAAAAGGAATGCTAGTTGTTAATGCTGCAGGAAATGAAGGTACTAACAAATGGAAAAAGATTATTACACCTGCTGATGCAGATAGTGTTTTAACCATAGGTGGAATTGATCCTCAAACTAATTATCATATGAATTATAGTTCATATGGGCCATCGTCTGATTGGAGATTAAAGCCAAATGTTTCTGCATTTTCGCACGTTATTGCAGCAAGTCCTAACAATCTAAATGAAACAGATGGAACTTCATTTTCAAGTCCATTAATTGCTGGTTTTGCTGCATGCGCATGGCAATCAAATTTAAAGTTAACCAATATGCAATTGTTTCTGGAAATTGAGAAGTCAGCTAATCTATATCCATATTTTGATTATGCCCATGGGTATGGAGTTCCACAGGCTTCTTATTTCTTAGGTAACGTTGTTAAAGAAGAAAAAGAGCAAACAGTTGAAATTGATGCAAATGAAAATACTATTACTGTTAAAGCATTAATATTGCCACCTAAACAAGCAAATAATAAATATTTATATTATCATATTCAAGATTCAAAAACCAGACTTAAAAAATATGCAGTAATTGAAGTTTACCAGAAAAATGTTATAACATTAGATCCTACAGATTTTGCAAAAGGAGATATTCTTAGAGTTTATTATTTAGGCTATATGCTCGAAAAACAGTTTTAATGATTTGAAAATGAAATATATTTTACTAGTTTTAATATTGTTCTCTTCTTTTAATATATTTTCACAAAATGTATTACTTGAAGAAAATCCAATAAATGATACCCTAATTCCTAAAACTGGACCAAACTTAAAACGATTTAATTTATTTTGTTTTGGTTATGAAGTTATCGCTGATAATTTTTCAAATCAAACTGCAACTGTTAGAAATGGAGCTTCGAGCGTTTTTTATTTTGGGTATAGACATAAAATGAAAATCAATAATTTTTGGTCAGTTGGATATGGTTTAAATTTAAATTCTTCAACTTATAGTATCAAACAAAATGTAAAAAAAATATTCCCAGACAGCTTAAAACATAAAAGAGAAAGGTTAATGGTAAGCGGATTAGGATTTCAGTTATTTACAAGATTTAATTTTGACAAAAGAGGAAATAAAATTGGGAAATATTTAGATGTTGGTTGTTATGCGAATTGGGATTTTGCAAATTCTCATTTTACAAAAGATAATACTGTTGCTGCGGATAGTAGCAATGCAAAAGTGATAACCGTTACTGAGCAAAAATTAAAGTATTTTGAAAATTATGAATATGGATTTAAAGCCCGAATTGGCTCAAATCATTTTGCAATTTGTGCCACATATCGTTTTTCTGATTTAATTAAGCCAAGTTACAAATATCCTGAATTACCAAAGCTAAGCGTTGGCTTGGAAATAGGGATTTACTAGCTAATACTTATTGAA
>CAIQJL010000227.1 GCA_903872185.1 uncultured Bacteroidota bacterium
CACCTCCAGACTACAGAGCACAATTTATTTCAATGAATACTGGCTCTGCTATCTGGTGCGCAGGCGAAACAAGAAATATTACTGTTACTATAAAAAATACCGGAGCATTACCATGGACAGATGCTGGCGGAAGAGACTTTAATATAGGTGTAAAATGGAATACAAATGGCACCATTTGGACCGATTATAATGTTAGAGTAGATGCACAAGGCCTAACTCCTGGAAATACTGCAACTTATACGTTATCGTTAAAAGCTGCCGATTTTGTTGCCTTAAATCAACCTGGCTATACAGGTACTTATGCCGCTAATTTAGCTACAGGTTCTAATAATATCAGCTTTGATGTTGTTTCTGAAAATTGTTTCTGGTTTGGAGCTAATACAACAAATGCATGTGGAGTATGCAGTGGTAATGCTGTTTATACTTCTGCACCGCAAATTATTAATGGATTACCTACTGTTAACGCAGGTAGTGATGTAATAATTTGTCCAGGAAGTACGCAATTGAGTGGTAGTGCAACAACAGTTCCACTTCCAGGTACAATATTATCAGAAAGCTTTTCTAGTGGTATCCCTGCCAATTGGACTGGAGATTTTTATACCTCATTGACTTATGGATGGTATGGTAGCTTTAATTTTGCATCTGGCGGAAATACATGGACTGGAAATGGGTATTCAGGTTACTGTGCTTATTTTTATTCTTACTTAAATCCTTCAGGAAATAGTTATAACCTTATTTCTCCTTCAATGGATTTATCAAATTATTCTTCAGCAAATTTATCATTCTGGATATTTAATTCAGATGGTACAGATAATATGAATGTTTATATAAATAATTCAGGAGGTGCTTATTCCCAAATAGGTACTACATATTCTATTTATGGATCGTGGACACAAATTACAATTAGTTTGAATTCTTTTTGCGGAATTGGCTTTAATAATGTAAAAATCAAATTATCAGGGTTCTCCGATTATGGATATTCTAATATAGGATTAGATGAATTTCTTGTAACAGGAACGGGCAGTACTTTTAATACTTATTTGTGGTCACCTTCTTCAACTTTGAATACTAGTAATGTATTAAATCCAATAGCTAGTCCTACAGCGCCTACAACATACACTTTAACGGCAACTTCTTCAAACGGTTGTTCGGTAACAGATAACGTGTTAGTTACAGTTAATACACCAACAGTAAGTCAAGCACCAGCAACTGGCGATTTTATTTGGAATGGAAATACAAGCAATGCCTGGGAAACATCTTCTAATTGGTATAGTTATTCAGCAAGTGCATTTACAACTGCTGGTGGTGCATTGCCAAGTACAGGTACTAACGTAATAATTCCTGCAATTGGAACTTGCGTAACTTCACAACCAACCGCAACAAATAGCAATAGTGTTCATAATTTAAGAATTGAATCTAACGCTATTTTAACAATGAACTCAGGAATATTAAATGTAAGTGGTAGCTGGCGAAACATTGGAACTGCCAATTTAGCTGGAACAATAAATTTTAATGGAACTACAGCTATAACCGGTGCTGGAACTAATAATTTCGCTAATTTAACTGTTGCTAATAGTAGTACTTTAACAATGGCTACTGGTACAATAAATATTGCAGGCGATTGGGTAAATAATGGTATTACAAATTTTACTGGTGGCCTAACAAACTTCAATGGAACAAATTTTCAAAATATCAGCGGAACTACTGTACCTACTTTTAAAAACTTAACTGTAAGTAATACAAATGGAATTTTGGTTGATAATAATATTAATGTTTCTGGCACATTATTACTTTCTACTGGTCCTATTGATCTTAAAGCTAGTATAGTTGATCTTGGTTCAACAGGATTATTAAGCGGTGAATCTTCAATAAAAAGAGTATTCTCTACTGATGGTGGCGGAGTGGAGCCTGCAGGTACTGGTGTTATTAAAGCAACATTAAATATAAACACTCCAGCTGTAGCAACAGGAAATATTGCTGGGTTAGGTCTTAATTTTACACCTTCGGCTGCAATGGGAACAACAATAATTACTCGTGGTTGTGCTCAGCAGTCGGGATCAGGAGGAAATACAAGTATTTTAAAATACTTTGATATTCAACCAGGAAGTAAAGCAATTGCTCCACCACTTACTATTAGTGAATTTAAATATTGGGGTGGTTCATCAGATCCAGAATTAAATGGTTTAACTGAGTCTTCTTTACAAATGTTTCAACAAGTAAATTATGGCGGACCTACATACTGGGAACCAAGATCGACTACTATTAACTCTGGGTCCGATTTTGCAGCTTCTTCAACAGTAGGTAATTCGGTTTCGGGTATTGTTAGAATTACACTTGGAAGTTCAAATTCTCCTCTACCTGTAGATTTGTTAGGATTTAAAGCAGAATGTGATAACAATCAAGCAATAATAAGCTGGCAGACTGCAAGCGAAGTAAATAATCACTATTTTATTTTAGAAAAATCTAATGATGTTGTTAATTTTATACCTTATGATACTATTGAAGGTGCAGGAAATTCAAATTCATTATTAGAATATTTTTATAAGGATGTAAAAGTTTCTAATAATGGCATAAATTATTACAGATTAAAGCAGGTTGATTTTAATGGTGCTTCAGCATACTCAAATATTGTTCACTCTAATTGTTTACAAAATTTTGAGCCAACAATTGTTATAATACCAAATCCTTCGATTGAAGGCACAAAAATAAAAATAAAAGGAGAATACACCAACTACATGATAACCGATATGTTAGGCCGTAATGTTGATTGTAAAGTTTACGATCATACAATAGTAGGCTTGAAAGCTGGTGTTTACATCATCACATTTGATAATTCAACTAAAATTAAATTCGTTGTTAGCAGACTATAATTTTAGAAGAATTTTAGACTATTTAAAATTTCCATTAAACTTTTGATGCATTTTAAATTTTAGGTTTAAGTTAAAAAAGTGCAAAAAGAGTGAAGTTTTAAATAGTCTAATGTGATGACATTTTAAATTAGTTTTTTAATTATAATTGAAATGATACTCGTTTTTAAAACTTACATAAACCCACATATGCTAAGTCATGTGATTCGCCTTTTTTGGAGAAGCTAATTTTAACAAGACTTACACCATTTAAATTAGTTTTTAAATGAAAAATAAATTGTTAGAAAGTATAAATTCAATCAGAGGAAATGATATATATCCATCTGATGAAATTAAAAATGAAATTATTAATTCGTTTTTCCCAAATAGCACTTCGGAACTTGTACAGGATTTATCAGGTGTAACAGGTGCTTTTTATGGTATATTGTTAAAAACTGTTGGCGAAGAATTTGGTAATAGTAAAATAGACGATATTTCAAAAAAAGTTTTTTACGAATTGGGTAAACTAAAAGCCCAACAAGCTAAAGAAATTTATCCTAATATGCCCTTTGATACCAGAGCATTTGCTATGGTGTTAATATCTGCCATATACAATGCAAGCCCAGAGTATAGCTTTAATGTAATTAAATATGATGCAAAGCATACAATTATTGAATTAAACGGAGTTGACAGGTATTTAAGAATACTAAATCAGCTCAATATATCCGAATATGTTACATTTCCTACATTAATTCCTTTTTTCGAAGGCATTAAAGATAGTTTGAATATTAATTGCAAATTTTTATATACAATGAATATTGAAAACAATTTAAATAAAACTAATTGTATTTATGAATTTATTAATAATGTTTTTTTTGCAGAAAGTGGTCTCAATATATAAATTGTATTTTGCTAATTGTTGTTAAATTATATGTTAAGCTCTTTAATAGAAAATAACTGAACAAAAATGAAAAAGTCTGATAATTATTATAAATTAAAAAAAATCAAAATGAAAAAATCAACTTTAATTTTTAGTGTATTTTTTTCAACTGCAATTTTTCTGACAAGTTGTGGTGGTTCTGGTAATGGAGATGGTAAATCGGATACCAGAAAGATGGATGCAAAGCTGGATTCTTTAATTACAAATCTTGCTGCATGTAAAGAACAAAATACAAATTGCGAGGCTTATAGTATAGCTAGTGATGCAATTTCTGCAATGGCAAAGGATACTACTGTAAAAAATTTAGTCGACGATTTATTTAATGGTATTGCTCAGTCAACTTCTAGTGCAAGAAGTGCTGCTTGTGCACATGCAATAAACTTTTGGGTTAATAACTGGGATCAATATAAAAATCCAGCATACGGAAGAATTGTATTAGATGCGCTTAAAAAAGAAAAGTACGATGAAAACTCATACGTTGGATCAACTCTGGGACAATTACTTTCTGGTTGGTTAGTTAATGATGATGAAGTATTACTTAAAGATATTTACGCAGTAATAAAAGATAAAAATACCGAGAAAAGAGGAAGAAAAGAATTAATACGCTTAGCAGGAAAAGAAAGCTTTGCAAAACTAGGTTTGCTTGATATTATTGTGAATATTGCAAATGATCAAACTGAATCTGAAGATGTTCGTATCGCTTGTCTTAATGTATTATGGCGAGCAGAAGAAAGCTCCCAGTATCAAAAAGTTGAAAATATGTATTTGGCATCACTTACTAGCACTTCACCTGCAATAGTTGGTGCTTCAATCGAAGGACTTGGCGATATGAAATCTGTTAACGCATACAACAAGGTTCTTGAAACAATTGAGAAATTTGGCGCTAACGAAGATTATTGTTCATCTGCAGGCCGTTCATTAAAAAACTATATTTCATATGAAGCCAAAGAAGGAATTGATAATAAAAAAGCTTTTACCTTAGCAGTTAAAATGGCAAATAATAAAGCTTTGAAGCCTTATTCAAGAAGTAATTATATTTATGCTATTGAAGAATTTGGTGGTAGCGAAGGACAAAGTGCACTTGCAAAACTTTCGACAGATAATGAAAAAGAAATTTCTGTTCCAGCTAAACAGGCATTACAAAGATTAAAAGATAAAAAATAATTTTTTATTTGTACTTATTGTTTTATATTCGGGATTTTGGCTACACTAATTTTTGTAGTTAAAATCCCGATTTTTATAACAAAATTATTTTTGTTTACCAGTTGTTGTTGTAATACCAAAGTGAATTATAAACTAGTCCAAATATGTGGAGTCATGTTGAGGCTCTCGAAACATGTGTGAGGGGTTGTGGGCAAATCCTTCGAGCCCTTCGACAAGCTCAGTACAAGCTCTCAGGATGACTGTGGGTTGTATTCTTACAAATTGGTCTAAGTATTATTTCGCTTTGGTGTAACTATTGTTTTTTATACTTTCTTTTTAAGCCTAATAACTTTAAAAAGTATACATCCCTTGAGTTTAACTTACCTGCTATATTAATTTAATTATATTTTATTTCAAATACCATTTCTCCGCCGCGGCGGATTATTAAATAGTCCAACCTATTCTCCCTCTTTTTTAAATAGGGTAGGGAGATGAATAAAAAAATTAGACTATATTATAATGATATTTGGTATAACAATGAACAAAATGCTATTATATAGGTGATTTACCTGTCTAAAAATCATCTAAATATTTATTGATTTTAGATCTTTTGATTATAACTTTATACAATAATTTATAACAAATAATTATGTTAACGTCAGAATATAGTTTTCTTATAAGTAAAGCAGCTGAGATTAATTATAGAATTAAAAAACTAAATAAAATTAAAAAAATTATTGTGTTTGTTCTAATTGTTAATATTTGTTTAGTTTCAGTTTTATTAATATTTGATTTATAGTAATATTTTTTT
The DNA here is from genome assembly GCA_903872185.1 of uncultured Bacteroidota bacterium. Taxonomy (GTDB): domain Bacteria; phylum Bacteroidota; class Bacteroidia; order Bacteroidales; family GWA2-32-17; genus GWA2-32-17. The sequence continues at coordinate 5,741 of CAIQJL010000227.1, forward strand.
TATAACCTGCTAGCTTTTTTTCAAACGTTCTAGTTTGAAACTATATAATTCGACATTGTTAACTTTAACCCTCATTTGATTCCTGCCAATTTCTTATTTGGTTAGTCCCCGCTAAGTGTTTTACCTATAAAAAAATTGCAAAAATTATAATTGATTTCGCTTTTGCGATGTAGTAAATTTATACAGAATACTTAGCATTAATAATTAATAATGTTGAATTATGAAAAACTTAGAATTAAAAAACATTTTAAAAATTAAAATGCTAATTAAGGCTAATCTGATTATTAGAATACTTTTAATTTTCACTTTTAGTCTATTGGTTATTTTAGTTATAAATGGTTAGCCATGCTTAATATTTTAAAATTCACCTTTAAAAATATTCTATACTATAGGGGTATTCTATACTTATGTCTCAAACCACTTTATTTAAATATATTTTTTAAATTAAGGATGTTTTAATTTAAGAAATTGTTTTGAATTTTAATGCATTATTTATTAAAACATCAAAACGGGGGGTCATATTGAGCCTGTCGAAAAAGTGCTTGGGGCATTGTGCGTGTCTTTCGAGTGCACTTCGTTAAGCTCAGTGCAGGCTCTCAAGATGACAGAATTGGGAATTGAGAGATAAAACGATTTAAATTTATAACATTATGGTATCCTTACGATTGATAAAATTCAAAACAGTTTTTAATGTTTAGTGTTTTTTATTATGTTGTAGATAATACCTGTATTGGTTAATGAAATTAATAGTATTTACAATAACTTAAATTTATTTTTTACATTTGTTAAATAGTGCCAACTCTTTTTTTAATAAATTAAAAAATTATTATGGATAAATATATGCAGTTAGCCATCGATCAGGCTAAGAAAAGTTTAAGTGAAAACGGAATTCCTATTGGTTCTGTTCTTGTAAAATCTGGTAAATTAATAGCATCTGGACATAATAAAAGAGTTCAGGAAAATAATCCAATATTACATGGAGAAATGGATTGTTTAAATAATGCAGGAAGGGTTGGTTCGTTTAAAGATACTGTAATTTATTCTACACTTATGCCTTGCTATATGTGCGCCGGAACCATCGTGCAATTTAAAATACCCAAGGTAATTGTTGGCGAATCTAGAACTTTTAAAGGAGCTAAAGAGTTTATGTTACAACACGGTGTAGAAGTTATTGATTTAGATTTGCTTGAATGTGTTGATATGATGAACACATTTATAAAAAACAGACCCGAAATTTGGAATGAAGATATTGGTGAATTATAATAAGCTATTATTATAACAAAAATCATAATAAATATTTTACTGCTAATTGTTATCTGTTAAGCGTCCTCTCACTAATCTTTGCAACTCTTTCAAACGTTCCCGCCGATGTTGGTTTGCCTCCAACATCTAAACTGGATTCCATCTCCCTGGTCTGTGACACACAGACCACAAACATAGCATAGAATCTAGCATGCTTCTTCGAGTTGCGAAGCGTATCGAGAAGTAAGGAGGTATTGCAATTCTGTTCTCGATAAACTCGAACGAGCATAGAATCTAACATGCTTCTTCGAGTAGCGAAGCGTATCGAGAAGTAAGGAGGTATTGCAATGCTGTTCTCGATAAACTCGAACGAGC
>CAIQJL010000228.1 GCA_903872185.1 uncultured Bacteroidota bacterium
AATCATTGCTCAGGCAAATGCTGAAGTAAATGAAAAAGGAGATTTTTTAAGTGCTAAAGTTAAAGCACGTTTCCGTGGAGATTTTCCTGTTCTTGAAAAAGATCAGATACAATTAATGGATGTTGCTCCAAACCAGATTGCATCCATTGCAGCTAGTTTAATTCCATTCTTAGAACATGATGATGCTAACCGTGCACTCATGGGATCTAATATGATGCGCCAGGCTGTTCCTTTACTTCAACCACAGGCTCCAATTGTTGGAACTGGTTTAGAAGAAAAAGTAGCTCTTGATTCACGTGCATTATTAATGGCTGAAGCTGATGGTGTTGTTGAGTATGTTGATGGAAAAGAAATCATTGTTCGCTACAAACGTTCTGATGAAGAAAGATTTGTAAGCTTTAATGATGATGTAGTTCAATATAATATTCTTAAATTCCGTAAGACAAACCAGAATACTACAATTATTTTAAGACCTATTGTTAAAAAAGGACAAAAAATTGTAAAAGGTCAGGTACTTACTGAAGGATATGCAACAAAAGGTGGCGAACTTGCTTTAGGAAGAAATCTAATGGTAGCATTTATGCCTTGGAAAGGGTTTAACTTTGAAGATGCTATTGTTATAAATGAAAAACTTGTTAAAGAAGACGCTTTTACTTCGTTACATATTGATGAATTTGTTTTAGAGGTTCGCGACACTAAACGTGGTGTAGAAGAATTAACTTCAGATATACCAAACGTTAGCGAAGAAGCAACTAGAAATCTTGATGAGAATGGATTAATACGTATTGGTGCTTATGTTCAACCAGGCGATATTTTAATTGGAAAAATTACACCAAAAGGTGAAACAGATCCTTCTCCTGAAGAGAAACTACTTAGAGCTATATTTGGTGATAAAGCTGGTGATGTAAAAGACGCATCATTAAAAGTTCCACCATCAATGTATGGAGTAGTAATCGACAAAAAACTTTTTGCTCGTCAAGTTAAAGACAAAAAAGTTAAAGTTGCTGAGAAAACTCTACTTGATAAAATTGATGAAGAAGCAAGTAAAAAATATCTTGATTTTAAACAACGTTTAATTGAAAAATTATTTGTTGTAGTAAATGGTAAAACATCTCAAGGTGTAAAAGATTATTATAATGTTGACGTAATTGCAAAAGGCGAAAAGTTTACATTAAAAATGCTTCAGATAGTTGACTTTATTAATATTAATCCGAATAAATGGACTACAGATAAAGCCAAGAACGATGTAATCAGAGACTTACTCAACAATTATATTATTAAATATAAAGAAATTGAGGCTGATGTAAAACGTAAGAAATTCAACCTTACAATTGGTGATGAGTTACCAGCAGGTATTGTAAAACTTGCAAAAGTATATGTAGCTCAAAAACGTGTTGTAAAAGTTGGAGATAAGATGGCAGGCCGACATGGAAATAAAGGTATTGTATCAAGAATCGTTCGTGAAGAAGATATGCCTTTCCTTGAAAATGGAACACCTGTTGACATAGTTCTTAATCCACTTGGTGTGCCTTCTCGTATGAACTTGGGTCAAATTTATGAAACAGTTCTTGCATGGGCAGGTCGTGAGTTAGGAATGACTTTCGCTACTCCGATTTTTGATGGTGCAAACCTCGATCAGATTAATGAATATACTGATAAAGCTGGTTTACCAAGATACGGTCGTGTATATTTATACGATGGTGGAACTGGTGAAAAATTCGATCAGCCAGCTACAGTAGGTATTATTTATATGCTTAAACTTGGTCATATGGTTGACGACAAAATGCATGCTCGTTCAATCGGACCATATTCACTTATTACTCAGCAACCACTTGGCGGAAAAGCGCAATTTGGAGGTCAACGTTTTGGTGAAATGGAGGTTTGGGCTCTTGAAGCATTCGGAGCTGCAAATATTTTACAAGAAATACTTACAATTAAATCAGATGATGTTGTTGGTCGCGCAAAAGCTTATGAAGCAATTGTTAAAGGCGAACCAATGCCAATACCTGGTATACCCGAATCGCTTAATGTACTTATTCATGAGCTACGTGGTTTAGGATTAAGTATTAATTTAGAATAGTATTTTTCCGGAGTAAAATATACTCCGGAATTTCACTTTAAAAGATTTAAAGCTATGGCTTTTAGAAGAGACAATAAAGTTAAAAGTACTTTTTCGAAAATCGTTATCGGTTTAGCTTCTCCTGAGGAAATTTTAGAACGTTCCAGTGGCGAAGTTATTAAACCCGAAACAATTAACTACAGAACATATAAACCTGAACGTGATGGATTATTCTGCGAAAGAATTTTCGGTCCAGTAAAGGATTTTGAATGTCACTGCGGTAAATATAAAAGAATCAGATATAAAGGTATCGTTTGCGATCGTTGTGGTGTTGAAGTTACAGAGAAGAAAGTTCGTCGCGAGCGTATTGGTCACATTGAACTAATAGTTCCTGTTTCTCATATCTGGTATTTTAGATCTTTACCTAATAAAATTGGTGCATTGTTAGGTTTACCTTCAAAAAAACTTGACGCAATTATTTATTATGAACGTTACGTTGTAATAAATCCAGGATTTAAAGCTGCTGATGGTTTGCAAAAAATGGATTTTCTTACCGAAGAAGAATACGTTGCAATTATTGATGTTTTACCAAAAGAAAATCAATTTCTTGAAGATTCTGATCCTAATAAATTTATTGCAAAAATGGGAGCCGATGCATTGCACGAGCTACTATCAATAATAAATTTGGATGAGCTTTCATACGCTTTGCGTGTACAAGCAAAAACCGAAACTTCACAACAACGTAAAAATGAAGCTTTAAAACGGTTACAAACTGTTGAAGCTTTCCGTGAATCTAAACATTTAAATCGTCCAGAATGGATGATATTAAAAGTTATTCCTGTTATCCCACCAGAATTAAGACCTTTAGTTCCTCTTGATGGTGGTAGATTTGCAACATCAGATTTAAATGACTTATACAGAAGAGTTATAATTCGTAACAATCGTTTAAAACGATTAATCGATATTAAAGCTCCTGAAGTAATTTTAAGAAATGAAAAACGTATGTTACAGGAAGCTGTTGATAGCTTACTTGATAACTCACGTAAATCTAATGCTGTAAAAACTGATGCTAACCGTCCGTTAAAATCTTTAAGTGATAGCTTAAAAGGTAAACAAGGTCGTTTCCGTCAGAATTTACTTGGTAAACGTGTCGATTATTCAGCTCGTTCGGTAATCGTCGTTGGACCAGATTTATTGTTACATGAATGTGGTTTGCCAAAAGATATGGCAGCTGAATTATATAAACCATTTGTTATTCGTAAACTTATTGAGCGTGGTATTGTTAAAACAGTAAAATCTGCTAAGAAAATTGTAGATCGCCGCGATCCAGTTGTTTGGGATATTCTTGAAAACGTATTAAAAGGACATCCTGTATTATTAAATCGTGCTCCAACATTGCACCGTTTAGGTATTCAGGCTTTCCAACCAAAACTTATCGAAGGAAAAGCTATTCAGTTGCACCCTTTGGTTTGTACCGCTTTCAACGCCGATTTTGACGGTGACCAGATGGCTGTTCATTTGCCATTAGGTAATGCCGCAATTTTAGAAGCTCAGTTATTAATGCTTGCTTCTCATAATATTCTAAACCCTGCAAATGGTGCTCCAGTTACTGTTCCATCTCAGGATATGGTTTTAGGTTTATATTATATTACAAAATCAAGAAAAAGTACAACAGAGAAACCAATCAAAGGTGAGGGACTTATTTTCTATTCTCCTGAAGAAGTAATTATTGCATATAATGAAAAAGCAGCCGAACTTCATGCTAATATAAAAGTAAAAACTTCCGACTTAGTAGATGGAAATCTTGTTATAAGATTAATTGAAACAACTGTTGGTAGAGTTCTTTTTAATGAGGTTGTACCAAAAGAAGTGGGATATATTAATGAGCTTTTAACTAAAAAGTCATTAAGAGATATTATTGCTAATGTTTTAAAAGTTACTGGTATCGCAAGTGCTGCAAGGTTCTTGGATGATATCAAGAGCATGGGATATCAAATGGCGTTTAAAGGTGGATTATCATTCAACTTAAACGACGTAATTATTCCAGCGGAGAAACAAACATTAGTAAATGATGGTTATCAGCAAGTTGAGGAAGTGATGTCTAACTACAATATGGGATTCATTACAAACAATGAGCGTTATAATCAAATTATTGATATCTGGACACATACAAATGCTAAATTGACAAATTTGGTGTTAAAACAAATTTCAGAAGATAATCAAGGATTCAATCCTATTTATATGATGCTCGATTCAGGTGCTCGTGGATCTAAAGAACAGATTCGTCAGTTATGCGGAATGAGAGGTCTTATGGCTAAACCTCAAAAATCAGGATCAACAGGATCTGAAATTATTGAGAATCCAATTTTAGCTAACTTTAAAGAAGGACTTTCGGTACTTGAGTATTTTATTTCTACTCACGGTGCTAGAAAAGGACTTGCAGATACAGCTTTAAAAACAGCTGATGCTGGTTATTTAACACGTAGACTTGTTGACGTTTCACAGGATGTTATTATTTCTATGAGCGATTGCGGAACATTACGTGGATTAATAGCATCAACACTTAAAAAAGGTGAAGAAGTTGTAGAAACACTTTATGATAGAATTTTAGGTAGGGTTTCTGTTCATAACATTTATCATCCTAATACAGGCGATTTAATTATAAGTGCAGGTGAAGAAATTATTGAAAATATTGCAAAAGTAATTCAGGAATCACCTATAGAACACGTTGAAATTCGTTCAGTATTAACTTGCGAATCTAAAAAAGGTGTTTGTTCTAAATGTTATGGAAGGAATCTATCAAATGGAAGATTAGTTCAGATGGGTGAGGCTGTTGGCGTAATAGCTGCACAGTCAATCGGTGAGCCTGGAACTCAGCTTACTCTACGTACATTCCACGTTGGGGGGGTTGCAGCAAATATAACAACAGAATCAAATATTATAGCTCGCTACGAAGGTATTGTTGAGATAGATGAACTTAGAACTGTTGAGTATAGCGAAGAAAAAAATGCTACAATTGACATAGTTGTAAGTCGTTTAGCTGAAATGAGAATAGTTGATAAGAAAACGGGAATCGTTTTAATGACTCATAACTTACCTTATGGTTCTAAACTATTTGTTAAAAATAATACACCAGTTAAAAAAGGTGAACTTATTTGCGAATGGGATCCATATAATGCAGTAATTATTTCTGAAGCTTCAGGAAAAATCGATTTCGAAAATGTACTTGAAGGCGTTACTTTCCGCGAAGAATCAGATGAGCAAACTGGATTTAAAGAAAAAGTTATCATCGAAACACGTGATAAAACTAAGAATCCAACAATTAAAATTGTTACAACAACAGGCGATGTACTTAAAAACTATAGTATCCCAGTAGGATCTCACGTTTCTGTAAATCAGGGTGATAAGATTAAAACTGGTACTGTGCTTGTTAAAATACCTAGAGCAGTTGGAAAATCTGGTGATATCACCGGTGGTTTACCAAGAGTAACCGAACTATTTGAAGCTCGTAATCCATCAAACCCTGCAGTTGTTGCTGAAATTGATGGTGAAGTTTCTTATGGTAAAATTAAGAGAGGTAACCGCGAAATTGTAATTACTTCAAAAACTGGTGAGGTTAAAAAATATCTTGTTCCTTTATCAAAACAGATACTTGTTCAGGAAAGTGATTATGTTCGTGCTGGTACTCCATTATCAGATGGTGCAATAACACCAAACGATATTTTATCAATCAAAGGACCAACAGTTGTTCAGGAATATATTGTAAATGAAATTCAAGAGGTGTACAGACTTCAAGGTGTGAAAATTAACGATAAACACTTTGAGATTATTGTACGTCAAATGATGCGTAAAGTACATATTGAAGATCAAGGCGACACTCGTTTCCTCGAAAAATCTTTAGTTGACAAACTAGATTTTATGGAAGAAAACGATTGGATTTACGACAAAAAAATCATTACAGATTCTGGCGATTCTGAAGTTTTAAAACCAGGTATGATTATTACAGCTCGTAAATTACGCGATGAGAATTCGATGTTAAAACGTAAAGATAAAAAACTTGCAACTGCTTTAGATGCTGTACCTGCAACTTCTAGTCAGGTATTACAAGGTATTACAAGAGCAGCTCTACAAACAAAGAGCTTTATGTCTGCAGCATCATTCCAAGAAACAACTAAAGTTCTTAACGAAGCAGCAATCAGAGGAAAAATTGATTACTTACAAGGACTAAAAGAAAACGTTATTGTTGGACATTTAATTCCTGCAGGAACAGGTTTACGTGATTATTCAAAAATGATAGTAGGATCTAAACAAGATTTAGAAAATATGTCGACACGTAAACGTGGAGTTGAAGTTGCAGAATAATATATCATGGAAGACAATAAAAATATTAACAACGGACAAATAAATATTGAATTGGACGAGGAAACCGCTCAGGGAGTTTATTCTAACTTAGCAGTTATAACTCATTCCAGTTCAGAGTTTGTTATTGATTTTGTTCGTATAATGCCAGGTGTACCAAAGGCAAAAGTAAAATCAAGAGTTATTCTAACTCCTGAACATGCAAAACGGTTACTTCTAGCACTAAAAGAAAATGTAGCAAAATTTGAGTCTCAGTTTGGTAACGTAAAAGTTACCGAACAGGGACCAATAATGCCTATGACTTTTGGTGGACCTGCAGGTGAAGCATAATTTTAAATGCTGAAGCAACCTTCACATATCTAAAAAAGTCTATGTGCTGTATTTCATCCTAAAAACAGAATGAAAAAAATAGCAATCCTATTTGTATTTATCTCTTTAATTTTGCAGTTTTCATGCAAAAAAGATATTCCTGTTACCGATAACGATACTCAATCTGTTATTGATAATATAAATGCTGATTGTACTGTACAAAGCATTTTTTCGATTGTAAATAGTTATGCCGATAGCTATTTCGGCGAAAAAGGAACTAATATCGATTCTAATGTAATTGTATCAATGGCTCCACTTTTTCCGCTCGATTCATTCCCAAAAACAATGATAATTGATTATTGTAATGGTGTGAATTGTGCAGATGGAAAAACAAGAAAGGGGAAAATTATTGCAGTTTTAAATGATAAATGGATAATTGAGGAGAATTCAAGTAATTTAACCGCAAATGTAACAACCAATAATTTTTTTGAAAACAATGTTCAGATATTTGGTTCTTTTTCCATTTTATTTAATGGTGTTATAGATAGTATTCCTTCTTTTATTGTAACAACTTCTGAAGCAAAACTAGTTTTAGAAAATGGTAAAAGCTGTCATTGGAATTCAGTGAATACAACAAATTGGCTTTCGGGATTTCAAACAATAAATGATTTAAGTGATGATATTTTTCTGTTTTCTGGACAGAATGTTGGAATTAATTGTGATGGAAAAGGATACGAATCAAATATTTTAAGTTCTTTAAAATTTGATAATACTTGCCTGAATGGAACAATTACACAAGGTAAATTAGAACTTATTCCACAGGATATCTCAAAAAGAATAATAGATTTTGGAACTGGAGAGTGCGATAGAAAAGCAACAGTGACTATTAATGGAGTTTCTGTTGAGATTGGTTTCTAAGAGTAATCTATTTTATTATACAATGCCTTGCCTTTAATCAGGTGAGGTTTTTTTTAATGTATTAACTATATAACTTTACCAAAAAGATTTTAATGCTTTTACTGGAAGTAATATTTTGGATTTTACTTGTTTTAGTTTTTTACTCATATTTAGGATATGGGCTGTTATTGTACGTTTTAGTAGCATTAAAAAAGTTATTCGACGCAAAAAAAATATCTGCAGATACAGAATTACCAGAGGTTACACTTTTTGTTGCAGCGTATAACGAAAGGGATTATGTTGATGAAAAGGTAAAAAATAGTTTATTATTAAATTATCCAAAAGATAAACTTCACTTTTTGTGGGTTACCGATGGGTCAAATGATGGAACACAAGATTTAATCGCAAAATATAGTAATATCCAAGTATTGCATAATCCAGACCGTGCTGGAAAAATAAATGCAATACATCGTGGAATGAAAATCATTAATACTCCTATTGTGATATTTTGTGATGCAAATACCATGCTTTCACAAAATAGTATTTTAGAAATTGTAAAAGCATTTAATGATTCAAAAGTCGGATGTGTTGCTGGCGAAAAAAGAATTTTTCATAAAGATGTCGATTCTGCAGTTGGCTCTGGCGAAGGTTTATATTGGAAATACGAATCGTTTTTAAAGAGAATGGATTCTGAGTTTTATACAACTGTAGGTGCCGCAGGTGAATTGTTTGCAATTAGAACAGTACTTTTTAATGAAGTTGAAAAAGATACTCTTCTTGATGATTTTATGATGTCGATGAGAATAGCTATAAATGGGCATTTAATTAAATATGTCCCTGAAGCGTATGCTTATGAGTCATCCTCAGCAAATGTAAAGGAGGAATTAAAAAGGAAAATAAGAATAGCAGCTGGTGCTGTTCAATCTACCTTTAGGTTGAAACAAGCACTTAATCCATTTCATGATTTTAGATTAACTTTTCAGTTTATTTCTCATAAAATTTCACGTTGGTTGTTTGTGCCTTTTGCATTGCCAATAATTTTTATTTTAAATGCATTTATAGTTTACAATAAAGGGTTTTTAGTAGTTAGTATTTATCAAATTATACTTTTTTTACAAATTCTATTTTATTTCATAACAATAGTTGGATGGTATTTTCAAAGCATTAACATTAAGGTAAAAGTTCTTTTTGTTCCTTATTATATTTTCATGATGAATTATGCTTCATGGATAGGGTTGATAAGATATATAAAAGGTAGCCAATCTGTAAACTGGGAACGTGCTAAACGCTCTGCTTAATCGATAACTAATTTTCCGGATCCGTGTTGAGAAGTTGTTATTATTGAAGGATTTCCTTTTAAATAGATATTTCCTGAGTTGAAAAGCCTTGCGCTTACTTCATGTTTTACATTAATATTTGTAAATCCTGTTGAATTCGACATAACTATACAGTCGGTCGTAATTAAATCATTAAAATTAAAATTACTATACCCGTTATTCCAATAGTTTCCTGTTGTAACTTTTCCTTTTAGTATAATGTTACCAGTACCTGCGTGAAGTGCGAATATAATGGAAGAATAATCTAAAGTTAAATCAAGATTAGAAATATCAGCCCAGTTATCAATTTTTAAATCGGTTCCATGAATAGTGTCAGCACATGTAATATCTGAACTTCCTTTTAAATTTAAATAGGTTAGAGTATTTAGTGAAATTTCAAGTTTTATTTTACCAATATAATTTCTTGCCCAATTGCATTTATTGGTGTTTTTAATATAAAGTCTATTATTCTCGATAACCGTTTCAATACCTTTAATTATATTTTTTCCTGAAATTATTTTTATTTGGTTTATAGTGTCTATTTTTAAAGTTATGTCGAAAACATTATTTATTTCAAGTTCGTTAAATGCTGACAAACTCCTTATTTCTTCAGTCTCATTGCCATTAGAAACAAAGCAATCGCAACGATGCCCTTTTGAGCAGGAAGCAAATAGAGTAACTAATATAACTAAATAAAAAAGCTTAATCATGTGTTTTTAAGAAAGCTAAAATTACAAAAATTACATGAATTGAGCATAGTTAATAAATCTGTCGATTTTTATAATCTTAAAAATTAAATCGGTTTATCTTTGTACATAATTTTAAAAAAGTGGCAAAAGCAAAGAAAAAATCAAAACTAAAATTTGTACTTAAAATTATTTTTAGTTTTTTAGTTTTATCAATATTAATTGGCGGTATTACAGGATATTCTTATTATAAAAAAATTTATTATCCTAACGTAAGAACCACAAGTCATAAAACATATTTATATATTCCTAGTGGTTCTAATTTCCAAGATTTACTGGCAATATTAAATGCTGATAGTTTATTATTAGATGTTTCTTCTTTTGAATGGTTGGCCGAACAAAAGAATTATACAGAACATGTAAAGCCTGGCAAGTATAAGATTCATAGCGAAATGAGTAATAACGAACTGGTTAATTTGTTGAGGTCTGGAAATCAGGAGCCTGTAAGTTTGGTTATTAGAGGTTTTAGGACAAAAGAAGAGTTAGCTGGAAGAATAGGTGCAAATTTAGAAGTTGATTCTACTACAATAATTGATTTGTTAAAAAGTGAAGATTTTGCAGAGATATATGGTTTTACTAAAAACAGCATTTTAATTTTAGTGATTCCAAATACATATGAGTTTAATTGGAATACATCTGCCGATGAGTTTTTTGCAAGAATGGCAAAAGAGTATAAAACTTTTTGGAATGATGAAAGACAACAAAAGGCACAAAATGCAGGAATGACTCAAACTGAAGTTTCAATTTTATCTTCAATAGTGCAACAGGAAACTTATAAAATTGATGAAATGCCTGAGGTAGCTGGAGTTTATATTAATCGGTTAAAAAAAGGAATGAGGCTTCAGGCTGATCCTACTGTTATTTATGCTGTTGGAGATTTTACTTTAAAGCGCGTGCTTAAAAAACATCTCGAAACTGATTCTCCATATAATACTTATTTGTATGCAGGTTTACCTCCAGGTCCAATTTGTATTCCATGGCCAAAAACGCTTGATGCTGTACTAAATTATAAAAAACACCAGTATATGTATTTTTGTGCAAAAGAAGATTTTTCAGGATATCATAATTTTGCAAAAACATTAAATGAACATGAAAAAAATGCAAATCGTTATAGAAATGCATTGAATAAAAGAAAAATTAGATAATTATGACAAAAATTAAATTTGGAACAGACGGTTGGAGAGCAATTATTGCTAAAGATTTTACCGTTGATAACGTTGCTAAAGTTAGCGTAGCTGTAGCTACCTGGTTAAATAATAAATATAAAAATCCGACAGCTATTGTTGGTTACGATTTTCGTTTTGGTGGTAACTTATTTGCCGAAACTGTTGCAAAAGTTTTTGCAACTTATGAAATAAAAGTGCAAATATGTGACTGCGCTATTTCTACTCCTGCAGTTTCTTTAGCTGTTGTTAAAGAAAAAGCTCAGATAGGAATAATGATTACAGCCAGTCATAATCCTCCTGACTACAATGGCTACAAACTAAAAGGTGATCATGGTGGACCACTACTTGAAGAAGGTACCAAAGAAATTGAATCTATGATTCCAGAAGATCACGGACTAGTTTTAGATTCAATAAAATTAGATGATTTTGTGAAATCTGGACTAGTTAAAGTTGTTGATTTCGAGGAAATGTATTTAAATCATGTTTATGCTAATTTTGATATAGAAGCACTTCGTAAATCAAAATTTAAATTTGCATTTGATGCAATGTATGGTGCGGGGCAAAATGTTATGAGGAAATTATTTCCAGATATTTCTCTTTTGCATTGCGAAAATAACCCATCGTTTTGTGGTATTGCTCCTGAGCCTTTACATAAAAATCTTTTGGAATTCAGTAATTTTATTGCGAAAAGTGGAAACATTGATTGCGGACTTGCAGTTGATGGC